>JAJAZJ010000046.1 GCA_026785795.1 Pseudoxanthomonas sp. | reverse complement strand
CGACTATTCTGCAAATATGGAAATGAAGCAGGCACTCTTCGCGCTCTCCGCCCTCGGCCAGGCCACGCGGCTGTCGATCTTCCGCCTGCTGGTGGAGGCCGGTCCGCAGGGGCGGATGGCGGGGGAGCTAGCCGATGCGCTGTCGGTGCCTGCGGCCACGCTGTCTTTCCACCTCAAGGACCTGGTGGCCGCCGGCCTGATCGAAGGCGAAACCCAAGGCCGCTACATCTGCTACCGGGCGCGGTTCGACGCGATGAACGGGCTGATCGAATTCCTGACCCACAACTGCTGCGGCGGAGCGCAGCGGGCCGAGTGCGCGCCGGCAGGCAATCGCGCTCCGGCGAAGTGCGCGTGAGGCCCTTCGCGCGAGCTCGCGCTGCCGGACGCGCTGCCCATCCATAAGTTGCCGGGAATGAAACCATGACGATTCGAATTGGCATCAACGGCTTCGGCCGCATGGGACGCCTCACCCTGCGCGCAGCGTGGGGCGATGCGGACCTGTGCTTCGTCCAGGTCAACGATCCGGCCGGCGATGCGGCCACGCTGGCGCACCTGCTGAACTTCGACTCGGTGCACGGACGCTGGCAGCGCGAAGCGCACGCCGTGGAGGATGCATTCGTCATCGACGGGGTGCGCATCCCGGTAACGCGCAACAAGGAGATCGCCGCCACGGACTGGTCCGGCTGCGACGTGGTGATCGATGCGTCGGGCAAGTTCCGCAAACCCGACCTGCTGCAGGCCTACCTTGACCAGGGCGTGCAGCGGGTGGTGGTGACAGCGCCCATCAAGTCGGCGGGCACGCTGGACGTGGTGATGGGCGTCAACCACCAGCGCTTCGATCCCGCCCTGCACCGCATCGTGTCGGCGGCTTCGTGCACCACCAACTGCCTGGCGCCGGTGGTCAAGGTGATCCATGAAGGCATCGGCATCCGCCACGGCAGCCTCACCACCATCCACAGCCTGACCAACACGCAGGTGATCGTGGATGCGCCGCAAACGGACCTGCGCCGTGCGCGGGCCTGCGGCAGCAGCCTGATCCCCACCTCCACCGGTTCGGCCACGGCCATCGCCGAGATCTTCCCGGCACTGCGCGGTCGCCTGGACGGAATCGCGGTGCGGGTGCCGCTGACCAACGCTTCGCTGACCGACTGCGTGTTTGAAGTGGAGCGCCCCACCACCGTTGCCGAAGTCAACGCGTTGCTCAGGCAGGCGGCGGAAGGCGAGTTGAACGGCATCCTGGGCTACGAGGAACGCCCACTGGTGTCGATCGACTACCTGGGCGATCCGCGCTCCAGCATCGTCGATGCACTGTCCACGCGGGTGATCAACGGCACCCAGGTCAAGATCTACGCCTGGTACGACAACGAGTGGGGCTACGTGAACCGCACCGCGGAACTGGTGAAGCTGGTCGGCGGCGCGGGTCGCTGAGTAATGCTGCAGCACCTGTCGCCGGATGTGCGCCAATACCTGCTGGTCACCGGCAACTACTGGGCGTTCACCCTGACCGACGGCGCGCTGCGCATGCTGGTGGTGCTGCACTTCCACCAGCTGGGCTACAGCCCGCTGCAGGTGGCGCTGTTGTTCCTTTTCTACGAAATCTTCGGGGTCATCACCAACCTGGTGGGCGGTTGGCTGGGTGCGCGCATCGGCCTGAACCGGACCATGCATATCGGCTTGGGGCTACAGGTGGTCGCGCTGTGCATGCTGCTGGTGCCGGCCGCGTGGTTGACCCTGGCGTGGGTGATGGCGGCGCAGGCCCTCTCTGGCGTCGCCAAGGACCTGAACAAGATGAGTGCCAAGAGCAGCATCAAGCTGCTGCTGCCGGACGACCAGCAGGGCGCGCTGTTCCGCTGGGTGGCGGCCCTGACCGGGTCGAAGAATGCGCTGAAGGGCGTGGGCTTCTTCCTGGGCGGGGCACTGCTTACGCTGGTCGGCTTCGCGCCCGCCATCGCGTCGATGGCGGCGATGCTGGCGCTGGTGTGGCTGCTTAGCCTGCTGCTGATGCGCGGCGACTTCGGCAAGGCCAGCACGGCGCCGAAATTCCGCCAGGTCTTTTCCATGAGCCGCGCGATCAACCGGCTGTCGGCGGCGCGCATGTTCCTGTTCGGCGCACGCGACGTGTGGTTCGTGGTGGCGTTGCCGGTGTTCCTGTCCGACGTGCTGCGCTGGGATTTCTGGCAGGTCGGTGGCTTCATGGCGACGTGGGTGATCGGCTACGGCCTGGTGCAGGGGCTGGCGCCGTACTTCACCAGCCGGCGCGGTGCGCCGGTTCCCGATGGGCGCGCCGCGCTGGCGTGGGCCAGCGTGCTGGCGTTCGTGCCTGCGCTGATGGCGTGGCTGCTGGTCACCGGGCAGGATCCACAGACGGTGGTGATCGTGGGCCTGGCGATCTTCGGCGTGCTGTTCGCAATCAATTCCTCGCTGCACAGCTACCTGATCGTCAGCTACGCCGGTCGCGACGGGGTGTCGCTGGACGTGGGCTTCTACTACATGGCCAATGCGATGGGCCGGCTGCTGGGCACGCTGCTGTCGGGCTGGGTCTACCAGGGCTGGGGGCTGGCCGCTTGCCTCGCGGTCTCTGCGCTGCTGATTGGCATGGCGGCGCTGGTATCGACGCGGCTGCCGCGGCGGGTGTCCACCGCGCAGTGATTTTCCGGCGAGTCGCGCGCTTTCCGCGAAGCAGGCCGCCGGCGCGCCCAGTCGGTTGGTTTGCGTTGCCACCGGACTTGGCCTAGCCTGCCCTGCAACGGGGGGGGATGAAGCAATGGACACCGGTCCAGCGCGGCGAGCCGGCATGCCGGTCATCTCCGAACAACGCACCCTGCGCCTGGGCCTGATCTTTCTTCTGTATATCGCCCAGGGCGTCCCGCTCGGCCTGTTCTTCATCGCGATTCCTGCCTGGCTTGCCGCCAATGGTGCCTCGGCATTGGCCGTGGGCGGCTATCTAAGCGCCACCTCGCTGCCGTGGACGCTCAAGTTCGTCAACGGCTTCATCATGGAGCGCTACTCCTGGCTGCCAATGGGCCGCCGCCGTGCCTGGCTGATCGGTGCGCAGCTGGTGATCGTCGGCGGGCTGCTCACCATGGCCGCGCTGAACCCGGCCACTACCGACGTCGCGCTGCTTTCGACGCTCAGCTTCTGCATCAATGTCGCCACCACCTTCCAGGACGTGGCGACCGACGGCCTGGCGGTCGACCTGGTGCCGGACGACGAGCGGCCGCGCGCCAACAGCCTGATGTTCGGCGGCCAGGCGCTGGGCATGGCCGGCGCCGGTGCGGCGGCGGGATTGGGCATCGGCATGATCGGGATTTCCGGCGTCTCGATCAGCGCCGCCCTCTTCGTCCTCGTGCTCGTTGGCCTGCTGCTGGCCTGTCGCGAACGGGCCGGCGAACGACTGCTGCCGTGGAGCGCCGGTGCGACCTCGCCGCACTGCGAGGCGCTGCGTCTGGGCGCCTGGATGCCCATCTTCACCACCACCTGGCAAGCGATGCGCGGCCGCGAAAGCCTGATCCTGCTTGCCGCGCTGCTGATGAACGGTGCGTTCTCCGGCTATTACTCCGCGGTCGGGCCGTTGATGGGATCGCAGTATCCCGGATGGGCGGAGGCGCGCATTTCCGGCCTGATGGCCACCGGCAGCCTGATCACCGGTGTGCTCGCGGTGCTTGTCTATGGTGCGCTGGCCACCCGCTTCACCCCGCGACGCACAGGGATGGGCGCGACGCTGCTGCTCGGCTTCCTGATGATCCTTGTGCTGACGGCCCAGCCACGATGGACCGAAGGATGGCCCGTGACCTTTTTTATCCTGGTGAACGCCCCCCTCAGCTACCTCTGCACCATCTGCCTGGCGGCGATCGGCATGCGGCTGTGCGCGCCGGCGGTGGCCGCCACCCAGTTCACCCTGTACATGGCCACATCGAACCTTGGCCGGACCCTCGCGTCCGCCAGCATCGGCCCGCTTGACGCGTTGGGGGGAGTGCCGGCCAATGTCGCGGCACTCG
Organism: Pseudoxanthomonas sp.; assembly: GCA_026785795.1. Classification (GTDB taxonomy): domain Bacteria; phylum Pseudomonadota; class Gammaproteobacteria; order Xanthomonadales; family Xanthomonadaceae; genus Pseudoxanthomonas_A. The sequence goes on along the minus strand of JAJAZJ010000046.1, from coordinate 3,178 downwards.
GCGCCACCGCCTTTGCCGGCGCCGCACTGATCTGGATGCTCAGCCGGAAGTAATCGCCGTGTGCGTCGATTGTTCCGGAAATTCCGGGTATGCACTAGAATCACCGCATGTCCCTCACCACCAGCACCCATCGGCTGACGGAACGCATCGCGTTGTTGGCACGCATGAAGCGGTTCCCCGCAGCCGTTTGCCTGTCACTTGTCTGCCTCTCTGCCGTCGTGTATGCGGATCACGCCAGTCCGTATGAATGGCCCGCGGCGCTCGTTGTCCAGGCAGACCTGGACAGGAGCGGGCAGTTGGACACCGCTCAACTTGGTGTGGCAGCCGAAAGTGTGGGACTTCTCATCAAGATCGATGCAAGTCCACTGCCAATCATCGAGATCCCGATTGACGGTTCCCAGCAATTCGGCATCTGCCCTGGTGCCGCCCCAAGCATCAGCGTAGTCCCGCAGTCTGAGGCGCCGCTCAACGCACTGGGCGAGACCCCGCGGGGCTACGAGATTTGTCCAGAATGCGTCGAGATCGTCGTGAGTGGAGGCGAGTGTGACGCTCTCCACTTCTACTGGGACACGGTCAGGAACGAACTTTCCTGGTGGCGTGCATGAGTGATGACAAGTCACAAAAGCCAAGCCCGCATTTTTACGGTTTTGATTGGACCGTTGGCCTGGGCGGGCCGGCTTAATTCAGGCGATTGCCTTGCTATGGAGTTACCCATGAAATACATCCTGACCGCACTATTGATGACCTCACTTACCGCCTGCGCCGGCGCCGCTGCGCCGCCGGTGGGCGGGCTGCAGGTGACCGAAGCCTGGGCCCGGGCCACCCCGCCCAATGCGCCGGTGGCCGGCGGCTACCTGACCATCAATAACCAGGGCAGCGCCGACGACCGCCTGCTGCGCGTGGAAAGCGCGGCTTCGCAGCGCGTGGAAATCCACGAGATGAGCCACGACGATGGCGTGATGCGCATGCGCGAACTTGTGGACGGACTGCCGCTGCCCGCCGGCCAAATGACCAGCCTCAAGCCCGGCGGCCTGCACCTGATGTTCATCCAGCCCAAGCAGCCGTTCGTGGCAGGGCAGACGGTGCAGGCGACGCTGGTGTTCCAGCAGGCTGGCACGCAGACGGTCAGCTTTGAGATCCGCGCGCTGGATGCAGCGGAGCACGGCGCGAAGCAGCACTGACTGCCTGGGCTTCGCGCGTACCGCCGGGGCCCGCGTGCGCCGCGGCCGGGCTGGCATCTGCAGGCGCACCCGCTTCGACCAGCATGCGATCGATGGCTTCCCTGGCGAAGTCACGGTCAGCCGGCGCGGTGCGGGCCAGGATCTCTGCGGCCAGCGCATGGAACTGTGGACCAAACTGCGCCTCATCGCGCAGCTTCTCGCGCCAGATCGGCAGCATCGCCCGCAGCGCTTCCAGTTCCACCTGCACCTGGCCGCGGGTGATCACGGCGCGGGGCGCGGCCACTGCACGTTGACGTGATGGATGGCGCCGTCGTCGGTCAGCGGGAACTGCAGGCCCGCCTGGGCTACGCCGTCCAGCTCCAGCGCGGCAGTGCCGCCGTCCATCTGGGTCACCACGAGCATGTACAGGCTGGCGCCAAAACGGTACTGGATGCGGTAGCCGGGCCAGTCGGCGGGGATGCATGGCTGCAGCCGCAGCAGATTTCCCTCGCGCTGCAGGCCGAGCAGCGATTCGGTCAGCAGGCGATACATCCAGCCGGCCGAACCGGTGTACCAGGTCCAGCCGCCGCGGCCCACGTGCGGGGCCACGGCATACACGTCGGCCGCGAGTACGTAGGGCTCCACCTTGTACAGCGCGGCCGCTTCGGCATCCAGCGCGTGGTTGATCGGGTTGATCATGCGCGCCAGTTCCCACGCCTTGTCGTGGTCACCCAGCTGCGCGAAGGCCATCGCCGCCCACACCGCGGCGTGGGTGTACTGGCCGCCGTTCTCACGCACGCCGGGCACGTAGCCGCGGATATAGCCGGGGTCGTGCGTGGTCTGGTCGAACGGCGGCTCCAGCAGCTGGATCAAGCCGGCGTCGCGCTTGACCAGGTGCCGGTCCAGCGAGTCCATGGCCTGGCGCGCGCGCGCGGGATCCGCCGCGCCGGAGAGCACCGACCAACTCTGCGAAATCGAATCGATCCGGCACTCATCGCTTTCGCTCGAGCCCAGCGGGGTGCCGTCGTCGAACCACGCGCGCCGGTACCACTGCCCATCCCAGGCGTGCGCCTGCAGGCTGTCGCGCAGGCTAAGCGCGGCTTCGCTGCAGTAGCCGGCGAAATCTGCGTCGCCGCGCGCCTGCGCCACCGCTTCGAAGCGCTGCAGCGCGTCGACCAGGAAGAACCCCAGCCATACGCTCTCGCCGCGGCCAGCTTCGCCCACGCGGTTCATGCCGTCGTTCCAGTCACCGGTGCCGATCAGCGGCAGGCCGCGCTCGCCCAGCAGTTCGGTGCCGCGTTTCAACGCCAGCACGCAGTGGTCGTAGAACGGCTGCTCCAGGTGCGAGGCCACCGGCAGGTCGTAGTAAGACTCCTCGTCTGCGTTCACCAGGCGGCCTTCGATATAGCGCACGCGCTCGTCCAGCACGCTGTTATCGCCGGTGACCTGCAGGTAGCGACTCGCCGCGACCGGCAGCCACAGATAGTCGTCGGAGCAACGCGTGCGCACGCCGCGGCCCAGCGGCGGATGCCACCAGTGCAGCACGTCGCCCTGCGGGAACTGGTGCGCGGCGCAGAGCAGCAGGTGCTCGCGGGTCAGCGCGGGGCGTGCGTGCACCGTGGCCATGGTGTCCTGCAGCTGGTCCCTGAAACCGAAGGCGCCGCCGGACTGGTAGTAGCCGCTGCGCGCCACGTAGCGGCAGGCCAGGGTCTGGTACAGCAGCCAGCCGTTGGCCAGCGCGTCGGTGGCGGGGTCCGGGGTGTGCACACGCACTCCGCCCAGCGTGTCCAGCCAGTGGATGCGCACCGCGTCCAGCGCGTCGTGCGCGGCGGCGCTGCCCTGGCTGCGCTGCGCCAGCTGGATGGCGGCGCGATGGTTGGCACCCACGCCCAGGCGGAACACGGTCTCGAAGCTTGCGCCAGCTTCCAGCGGCACCGGCACCTGCAGCGCGGTGCACGGGTCCAGGCCCACTCCCAGCCTGCCGGACAGATGCTCGCGCTGCAGCGCCGCGGGCTGGG
>JAJAZJ010000045.1 GCA_026785795.1 Pseudoxanthomonas sp. | reverse complement strand
GAAAAACGCGCTGAACTTCGTGGCCTCGCAGGTGCTGTGGCTGGCATCGGTGGGCGGTGCGGCCAACGGCATGTGGTGGCTGGGCCTGCTGGTCCTGCTGGTGTTCGCGGCCTGGCAGCTGTCGCCTGCTGCGCGTGCACCCGGGGATTTCAGGCTGATGGGTGTCGCCGTGGCAACCGGGCTGGTGCTTGACAGCTGCCTGGCCGCCAGCGGGCTGGCGCGCTATGCCTCTCCGGTGCCCTTCGAGTGGATGGCCCCCGCCTGGATCCTGGTGTTGTGGGCAGGACTCGCGCTCAGCTTCAACCACTCCCTTGCCTACGTAGTGCGCCGCCCCTGGCTGGCGGTGCTGTTTGGTGCCATCGCCGGCCCGTTTTCCTACTGGGTGGCGGCCCGGGCGTGGGGCGCGGTTGAATTAGCGGCGCCCACCTGGCCTGCGCTGCTCGCATTGGGTCTATTGTGGGGACTGGCGATGCCGTGGCTGGCATGGGCCAGCAGACACCCGGCGGTGACCGGGTCCGTTGCAATCAATCAAAGGGAGTCGTTGACATGAATGGATGGCCGTTGCTGTGGGTCGCGATTGCTGCAGCACTGATGATGGTCTGTGGCTGGGCCTGGCAGCGCCGCAGCAGCAACGCTGGCGTGGTGGATGTGCTGTGGTCGGCGGGCGTGGCCGCCAGCGCGGTCTACTATGCGGCGGTGCTGCCGGGTGCAGTCCTGCCGCGGGTGCTGGTAGCCGTGATGGGCGGCGTGTGGGGTGCACGCCTGGCCATCCACCTGGCCCGACGGGTGTTCAGCGAAGCAGAGGATGGACGCTACCTCAACCTGCGCAAGCGGTGGAATGGAAACCAGCTCAGTTTCCTGCTGTTCTTTCTTGCCCAAGCCGGGTTCGTCGTGGTGTTCTCGCTGCCGTTATGGATCGCCGCGCACAATCCGGTGCCGGAGTGGACGCTGTGGACCACGCTGGCGGTGCTGGTGTGGGGCGTGGCGGTGGCCGGTGAAAGCATTGCCGACCGCCAACTGGCCGCACACCGCGGCAATCCGGCCAATCGCGGCAAGACGTGCCGCAGCGGGCTGTGGCGCTATTCGCGGCATCCCAACTATTTCTTCGAGTGGCTGCACTGGTTTGCGTATGTGTTCCTGGCCATGGGCCTGGGCGCCGGCTGGGTGGCAGCCAGCCTGGTGGGCCCGGCGGTCATGCTGGCTTTCCTGTATCGCGTGACCGGCATTCCGTACACCGAAGCGCAGGCCCTGCGGACGCGCGGCGCGGACTACGCGGAGTACCAGCGCACCACCAGCGCCTTCATCCCACTTCCACCCAAGCATTGAATACCCGGAGATCCCATGGCAAGCCCCTCCCCCACGCCCTCGTCGGACATGGCTGAGATGACTGAAGAACGCGGACTCGCACGCTGGGCTGAAAGCGGGCGCCTGCCCGACGCTGCCCTGCGCCTTGGCATGCGCCGCCTGTGTGCGCAGCGGCTGCGCGATGAACGGGCGGGCGGGGCCGACGCGGTAGGTGAACGCCAGCGCCTGCGCCTGGATGAGCTGCGCGGCAGCGCGATCGCCATTGAAACCGATGCTGCCAATCGCCAGCACTACGAGCTGCCTCCGGGTTTTTTCCGCCTGTGCCTGGGCAAGCACCTCAAATACAGCAGCTGTTATTGGGATGCCGATACCCGTGACCTGGATGCCGCTGAGGCCAGGATGCTGGCGCTATACGGTGAGCGCGCGGAGCTGGCGGATGGCCAGCGGATACTGGAGCTGGGCTGCGGGTGGGGCTCGCTGACCCTGTGGATGGCCGGGCATTACCCGCAGGCGCGGATCACCGCGGTCTCAAACTCACGCCCGCAGCGCGAATACATCGAGGCGCAGTGCCGCGAGCGCGGCCTGCTCAACGTGGAGGTGATCACCCGCGACGTGAATGCGCTGCAGCTGCAGGAAGAAAGCTTTGATCGGGTGGTCTCGATCGAAATGTTCGAACACATGCGCAACTATCAGCAGCTGCTCTCACGCGTGGCGAGCTGGCTGGTGCCTGGTGGCAAGCTGTTCGTGCACATCTTCTGCCACCGCGACCTGCTGTACCCGTTCGAGGTCGAAGGCGAGGACAACTGGATGGGCCGGCATTTCTTCACCGGCGGGCTGATGCCGGCAGCCGATACGCTGCTGCACTTCCAGGACGACCTGGCCATCGAGCAACGCTGGCTGCTGTCCGGCCAGCACTACGAAAAGACCGCCAACGCCTGGCTGGACCACCACGACCGCAACCAGCAGGCGATCATGCAGATCCTGCAGGAGGCGTACGGGCCAGACCAGGCCAGGATATGGAACCAGCGCTGGCGCATGTTCTGGATGGCCTGCGCCGAACTCTTCGGCTATGCCGACGGCAGCGAGTGGCAGGTGGCCCACTACCGTTTCCGGCGTTGATCCAGCCGGGGTCCCTGCATGGTGCGCGGGCCCGACCCTGCGTACGGCTTACGCGTCAGGCTGGCCCGGACCGTGCCGGTTCCAGTGCCTGCCGAGTGCATGACCGCAGCCAACCCCGGCGAGCCATGCCGCCACTTACGCCGTGGCCACGACCACCAGCAGGCCCCACTGCCCGCGCTGCAGGCAGCCCAGCAGTTCGGCGGTGAACAGCGAAAAAGTGGTGAAGCCGCCGCATACGCCGGCCATCACGAATGCCCGCTGCTGCGGCGTGGAGCGCGAGCGCCCGCCGACGCCGGTCATGGCCGCGTAGAGGCCGATCAGCAGCGAGCCAACCACGTTCACGCCCGATGTGCCCCAAGGCATCCCAATCAGGGCTGCCTGCCCATGCAGCCCAAGCCCCGCACCCCAGCGCAGTGAAGCCCCCAGCGCGCTGCCTGCCGCCACGCACAGCGATAGCGGAATCTGGAACGGCCTCACCGAAGGCCGGCCAGAAAAATGCCGATCAAGCCGGCGGCCAATCCCGCGATCACTGAAACGAGCAGGTAGGCCGCAAGTGGCCGATACGCACGGGCCTGGGCCAGCTGCAGCGACTGCAGGCTCAGCGACGATACCGTGGTGTAGCTGCCCAGCACGCCTATGCCGAACAACAGCCAGATCAAATCATCGGCAGGAACCAGCGGCCGGTGGGCTCCGATCAGGATGCCCAGCGCCAGCGCACCGCTGGTGTTCACGGCCAGGGTTCCCCACGGAAATGCATCGCCCATGCGACGCGACACTGCGACCGACAGCAGGTGCCGGAGCGCGCCGCCCACGGCCCCGCCCAGCGCGACTGCCAGCAGCTGCAGCCAAGGCGATCCGGTCAAGACTCCGGTCCGCTTGCCGCCTTGCGCGCGGCGCGCAGTCGGTCCAGCTTTTCCTTGAGCTTGATCTCCATGCCCCGCTCCACCGGCTGGTAATACACACGCTCGCCCATTGCGTCGGGAAACCCGGTCTGCCCCAGCGCAATGCCGCCTTCGGCGTCGTGGTCGTACTGATAGCCGCTGCCGTACCCCAGCTGCTTCATCAGCTTGGTGGGCGCGTTGCGCAGGTGCATGGGCACTGCCTGGGTGCCGTACTCCTGCACGTCGCGGCGCGCTGCGCCGAATGCGAGGTATCCGGCATTCGACTTGGCGGTGCTGGCCAGGTAGATCACCAGCTGGGCGAGCGCCAGCTCCCCTTCCGGGCTGCCCAGTCGCTCATAGGTGTCCCAGGCCTCGATGGCCATCTGCAGTGCACGCGGATCGGCAAGGCCCACGTCCTCCACCGCCATGCGGGTCATGCGCCTGGCCAGGTAGCCCGGGTCGCAGCCGCCATCCAGCATGCGCGCAAGCCAATACAGGGCGGCATCAGGATTGGAACTGCGCACCGACTTGTGCAGCGCCGAGATCTGGTCGTAGAACTGTTCGCCGCCCTTGTCGAAGCGACGGGTGCGGTCGGCCAGCACCTGCTGCAGGGTGTGTTCTGTGATTTCGCCGCCCTCGTCCTGGGCAAGCTCCGCCGCGATCTCCAACAGGGTCAGCGCACGACGTACGTCGCCATCGGCTGCGCCGGCGATTTCGCCCAACAGGCTGTCGGGCACCTGTATGCCCTGCCCGCCGAGGCCACGCTCGGCGTCCTGCAGCGCATGCTGCAGGGCCTGCAGAATGTCTTCACGCGACACCGCGTCCATCACATGTACCCGGCATCGGGACAGCAGCGCGGAGTTGAGTTCGAAGGACGGGTTCTCGGTGGTGGCGCCGACGAAAATGATGGTGCCGCGCTCGATATGCGGCAGGAACGCATCCTGCTGGGCCTTGTTGAAGCGGTGAACTTCGTCCACGAACAGCACCGTATGCCGCCCTTCTGCAAAGCGGTGGGCGGCTTCGGCCAGCACCTGGCGCACCTCGGGCAGCCCGGACAGCACGGCCGAGATCGCCTTGAATTCGGCGTCCGCGTAGCGGGCCAAAAGCAGCGCAAGGGTGGTCTTGCCGCAGCCGGGCGGCCCCCACAGGATCATGGAATGCACGTGTCCGGACTCGACCGCACGCCGTAGAGCGCTGCCCGGGGCGAGCAGCCTGCGCTGGCCTACCATTTCCTCAAGGCTGCGCGGACGGATGCGCTCGGCCAGCGGCCGCATCGAGGTGCGATCCACGCTGAGCAGGTCCACCGGTTCGCCGGATTGGGGTTTAGCCTTGGCCACGCCCCATTCTACCGCCGGCTGCGAAATCCGCTCTCAGCTCCGGTGACTTCCGCAATCCCTCAGCCCTCGCCAATCAGGTCCACGCCCTGCGGACGAACGTACTTGAAGGTACCGGACGGGAATACGGGATTGCGCTTCCACCCGCTGAAGCTGAAGGTGGTGCGCTGGCCCAGAGCGTCCAGCACTTCCATGCGCGCCAGGCCTGCCTTGCCGAAACCCAGGCGTGCACTCTGGAAGCTGGCCTCAGCTTCATTTCTAGGGGTCAGCGTGAGCCACTGCAGCCCATCGGCGCCCGGGGATTCAGTGACCTTGAACTTCTGGTCAAGCTTGCTGGGGTCTATGAGCGCGGACAGCGGCGAATTCTGCTCTTCGTCGCCCTGCGCGCGCGCGGTCACCTGCTGCAGGTCGGGGTCGAAGATCCACACCTTGCTGCCATCGGCCACGATCAACTGCGGATGAGGTTTGGTGTATTCCCAACGAAACAGGCGCGGCACCGACAGCGCCACACGGCCGCTGGAGCTTTCCTTGAGCTTGCCGCTGGCATCATGCACCTGCTGGGTGAACTGACCGTCCAGGCCCTTCAGGCCCTTGGTGAACGCCGTAAGTTGGTCACGCGCGCCGGCAGCGGCAGTGCCGGCAATCAGCGCGGTGGCGAGTATCAGGCAGCGAAGTTGGTTTTTCATGGGTAATCCGTGGGCGTGCGGCAGGCCACAGTGTTGCCGCTGCAAGCTGAATGAGTGCCGATGCCGGGCTGCGAGAATGAACGTTGCCCTGCCGTCGCCATGGCGGCAGGCAGTCAATGTCGCGGCGGCGGCGCCAGTACGCTGCGGTCGCCGTTGTGTTCGGGCGCGCTGACCACGCCGGCGGCCTCCATGGCCTCCACCAGGCGCGCGGCCCGGTTGTAGCCGATCTTGAGCCGGCGCTGCACACCTGATATCGACGCACGCCGGGTTTCGGTGACGATGCGCACGGCCTCGTCGTAGAGCGGGTCGTTCTCGGGGTCGCCGGCGTTGGCGGCCTCCGGCAGGCCCGTCGCGCCCACGATGCTGCCGTCGCCCATGCTCTGGACTTCATCCAGCACCCCGGCGAAATAATTGGCGCGGCCGCTGGCCTTGAGGTGCTGGACCACCCGGTGCACTTCCTCGTCGCTGACGAAGGCACCGTGGATGCGTTCAGGCATGGCCGTGCCTGGCGGGAGGTAAAGCATGTCGCCGTTGCCCAACAGGGTCTCGGCGCCCGACTGGTCCAGGATGGTCCGCGAGTCGATCTTGGAGCTGACCTGGAAGGCGATGCGGGTGGGGATGTTGGCCTTGATCAGGCCGGTGATCACGTCCACCGAAGGCCGCTGCGTGGCCAGGATCAGGTGCATGCCCGCGGCCCGTGACTTCTGCGCCAGGCGCGCGATCAGCTCCTCCACCTTCTTGCCGACGATCATCATCATGTCGGCAAATTCGTCGATGAAGATCACGATGTACGGCAGGGTCTCCAGCGGCTGCGGGGCTTCGGCGAGGTCGGGATTGGGCTTGAACAGCGGGTCCATCAGCGGCTGCCCGGCGTCAATGGCGTCCTTCACCTTCTTGTTGAAGCCGCCCAGGTTGCGCACGCCCACCGCGCTCATCAGCTTGTAGCGTCGCTCCATCTCGGCCACGCACCAGCGCAGGCCGTTGGCGGCCTCCTTCATGTCGGTGCCCACGGGTGCCAGCAGGTGCGGGATGCCCTCGTATACCGACAGCTCCAGCATCTTCGGGTCGATCATCAGCATCCGCAGCTCATCCGGGCTGGCCTTGTAGAGCAGGCTCAGGACCATCGCGTTCACCGCCACGGACTTGCCCGAGCCGGTGGTGCCGGCCACCAGCAGGTGCGGCATGCGCGCGAGGTCGGCAACGGTAGGCCGTCCGGCGATGTCCTTGCCCAGGGCCAGGGTCAGCGGACTGGCCGCCTTGTCGTACTCCTTGGACCGCAGCAGCTCGCTGAGGTAGATCATCTCGCGGCTGGTGTTGGGAATTTCCAGGCCGACCACTGACTTGCCCGGGATCACGTCGACCACGCGCACGGACTTGACGCTCAGGCCGCGGGCGATGTCCTTGTCCAGTGAGCTGATCTGGCTGACCTTGACCCCGGCGGCGGGCTGCATTTCGAAACGCGTGATCACCGGGCCCGGATATGCCCCCACCACGTTCACGTCGATGCGGAAATCCTTCAGCTTGAACTCGATCTGCCGCGACACCGTTTCCAGGGTTTCCTCGGAGTAGCCCTGCAGCTGTGGCTTGGGGTCATCCAGCAGCGATAGTGGCGGAATACCGGGCAGGTCGCTGCCGGTGCCGTAGAACAGCGGGATCTGCTGCTCGCGCTTGGCGCGATCGCTCTTCTCGATGACCGCCACCGGCGGCGGCTCGATGTAGACCGGCTCACGCTTGGCGCGCTTCACCGCATCCACCTTGCGCACTTCCTCGCGCTCCTCGCGCATGCTGCGGGTCTGCTGCCAGGCCGCGGCCTGGTGCGAGCTGCGGCGGAACAATGCAGGCAGGGCCATCACCCCCTTGCCGATCCGCTCCATCAGCAGAAACCATGAAAGCTTGGTGGCCAGGGTCACCGACACCAGGAACAGGGCCAGCAGGAACAGCGCACCGCCCAGGCCGCCGAACAGGCTGTTGAGCGAACCACCCACCAGCTGCCCCAGGATGCCGCCAGGCCCGGCGGAGAAATTTGGCGCGGGCGTACCGCGCATGTACAGCAGGCCGGTGGCGGAAATCAGGAAGCCGACCATGCCGATCAGGCGCAGCGCGGGTCCATGGTCAGCTTCGCCTTCGGCTTCCGGGCCCATCCCGAACAGGGCGATCCACGCCACTGCGCCGAGCATGATCGGCAGCAGGAAGGCCACATAGCCCAGCAGGTACAGCAGTACGTCGGCAATCCACGCCCCGACCCGTCCACCCAGGTTGTGGATGGGCGCGGTGAGGCTGCCGGCTTGCGACCAGCCGGGATCATTCGGGGAAAACGTGAACAGGCTGACCAGCAGGTACAGCAGCAGCGGGGCGATGGCGATCAAGGCCAGGTCGCGCCACAGGCGCTGGCGCTGCGGGTTTGCAGCCGACGCCTGCCTGCGCGCGGCCGAGTTGCCGGCCTTGGCCTTGGAAGTTTCCGGAACCTGCTTTGCCACCTATCGACCAGACCTTAAGAATGCCGCATTAGTCGTTGATAATAAACGCAAGTAGCAGGAATTTCATAGTCAATAAGCAAATACGCTTGGTGCCGGCAGCTTGGCCTGCACGCCGGATCAGACCCGCCTGAGTCGGTGCCGTCCAAGCGTCTTGACGGGCCATCTCTGTACCGGCTCATTCCACCCGTGCGCCTTGATTCAACTGCGCCCCGCCGCCACTCTATGTGCCTGCGACGCGATGTGAATCTTGCATCCGCATCGCCCTTCCCACCGCAGGTTACGAGTATACATGAGCCTTTCCGACCCTATTTCCGCCAAACATTGCCGCCTGTTGATCCTGGGCTCAGGTCCCGCAGGCTGGACCGCCGCGGTGTATGCCGCGCGCGCCAACCTCAAGCCAGTGCTGGTAACGGGCCTGCAGCAGGGCGGACAGCTGATGACCACCACCGAAGTGGACAACTGGCCCGGAGATGCGCACGGCCTGATGGGGCCGGACCTGATGACGCGGATGCAGGCGCACGCCGAACGCTTCGACACCGAGGTCATCTTCGACCACATCCATACCGTGGATCTTTCGCAGCGGCCCTTCCGGCTGGTCGGTGACAGCGGCGAATACACCGCCGATGCGCTGGTGAT
>JAJAZJ010000044.1 GCA_026785795.1 Pseudoxanthomonas sp. | reverse complement strand
CCACTGCGCCACCTGCTTCCAGCCGGCGGCCTGCCAGGTCTCGAACGGGCCCAGCGACCAGCCGTAGCCCCAGCGGATCGCCAGGTCCACGTCACGCGCGGTCTCGGCGATGTCGGCTAGGTGGTAGGCGCTGTAGTGGAACAGGTCGCGGAACGTGGCCCACAGGAACTGCGCCTGCGGATGCTGGCTTTCGCGCAGCTTGGCGAACTTCTCTGCCGGATTCTTCGTCTTCAGTATCTCGATGACCTCGGGCGCGGCCACGCCCGCCGAAGGCTGGTAGTCCTGTGCCTTGAGGTCCAGCACCATGATGTCCTTGCCGACCTTGCGGAAGATGCCTGCGCCGGTCTTCTGCCCCAGGGCGCCTTTGGCGATCAGGGCCTGTAGCCAGTTCGGCGCTGAGAAGTACCTGTGCCAGGGGTCGTTCGGCAGGGTATCGCTCATGGTCTTGATGACATGGGCCATGGTGTCCAGGCCGACGACGTCCGAGGTGCGGTAGGTTGCCGACTTGGGGCGGCCGATCAGCGGCCCGCTGACGGCATCCACTTCGTCAAAACCGAGCCCGAACTCCGCCGTGTGGTGGATGCTGGCCAGGATCGAGAACACGCCGATGCGGTTGCCGATGAAGTTGGGCGTGTCCTTGGCGTAGACCACGCCCTTGCCCAGGGTGGTGACCAGGAAGCTTTCCAGGCCTTCCAGCACCGCTGCGTCGGTGACCTTGGTGGGGATCAGCTCGGCCAGATGCATGTAGCGTGGCGGGTTGAAGAAGTGCACGCCGCAGAAGCGATGGCGCAGCTGTTCGGGCAGAACGTCGGACAGCGCATTGATGCCCAGCCCGGATGTATTGCTGGCCAGTACGGCGTGGTCGGCCACGAACGGGGCGATTTTCCTGTACAGGTCCTGCTTCCAGTCCATGCGCTCGGCAATCGCCTCGATGATCAGGTCGCAGCCGCGCAGCTGTTCCAGGCCGGTGTCGTAGTTGGCCGGGGTGATGGCTTCGGCAAGCGACTTGCTGGCCAGCGGGGCGGGGCTGAGCTTGCCCAGGTTGGCGATGGCCTTCTGGACCACGCCATCGGCGGGCCCCTCCTTGGCGGGCAGGTCAAAGAGCACGGTGTCCACGCCGGCGTTGGTGAGGTGGGCAGCAATCTGTGCGCCCATCACGCCAGCTCCGAGGACCGCAACCTTGCGTACAAGTAATTTGTTAGACATGTTCATTAAACCTTTGTTTAAACTAGATAAATAATCATTGATTGGCACGGATGCCAGCTTCGGCAAAGCGAATCAGTTCGCGGGCTGCCTGCTCCCGGTGGGCCGCTTCGCTGACATTGGGGGGGCGCTTGATCAGACCGAAATCGGCCATGGCGTAGGTCAGCGCACCGGCCAGGAAGTCCAGCCGCCAGTACAGCGCCTCCTTGCTCAGCCCGGGCACGCAGCCGGCGATGGCCTTGCCAAACTCCCGCAGTACATGGCCGTAGTGGTCGGAGAGGAACTTGCGCAGGCCATCGTTCTTTTCCGCGTAGGCGCGAGCGACCACGCGCACGAAGGCGCCGCCGCCGTGGCGGTCGTGGGACATGGCCAGGGCGGGTTCAACGAACGCGGCCAGCACCGGCCGCAGTTCACCCGGGTGCTGCTCCAGTGCGGTCTTGAGCTGGCTCAGGCGCAGCGCGGTCATGTCGTCCATGCGCCGGCGGAAGACCTCGTTGACCAGATTCTCCTTGGAGCCGAAATGGTAGTTGACTGCGGCAATGTTGACGTCTGCGCGAGTGGTCACCTGGCGCAGCGAGGTGCCCGCGAACCCATGCTGGGCAAACAGCTCCTCTGCGGCCCCCAGGATCCGGTCCTTGGTGGAGAAGTGGGTGGAACTGGCCATGCGGTCCTCAGCTATTCAAACGCTTGTTTGATTCTGGCCCAGGCCGGGGACCAAGTCATGCTGCGTCGCACCAGCAGTCTGCCTGGCTCTGCACATCCGCCCGCCGCTGGGTTAGAATTGCGCTACGAAATTCAGTCTAAGCCCGCGTTTCGACGGGGTTTTTCACACTAGCCTCGGGCCCTTAGTGGCCCGCCCAACGGAGAACATCCATGGCGCTGGAGCGCACCCTGTCAATCGTGAAGCCCGATGCCGTGGCCAAGAACGTGATCGGACAGATCTATTCGCGTTTCGAGCAGGCCGGGCTGAAGGTCGTGGCCGCGAAATACAAGCAGCTGTCGCGCCGTGAAGCAGAAGGCTTTTACGCCGTGCATCGCGAGCGTCCTTTCTTCAACGCGCTGGTCGATTTCATGATCTCCGGCCCGGTGATGATCCAGGCGCTGGAAGGCGAGAACGCCGTGGCCCTGCACCGTGAACTGTTGGGCGCCACCAATCCGAAGGAAGCGGCTCCCGGCACGATCCGCGCCGACTTCGCCGATTCGATCGACGCCAATGCAGCGCACGGTTCGGACTCGGTGGAAAACGGCGCGATTGAAATCGCCTACTTCTTCGCCGTGACCGAAGTAGTCGCGCGCTGAGTTGATGCCGTGAACGGGGTCGCCAGCAAGCAGAACCTGCTCGACCTCGACCGCGAGGGCCTGGAGCGCTTCTTCGCCGATACCCTCGGCGAACAGCGCTACCGCGCCCACCAGGTGATGAAATGGATCCATCACCGGCACGTCACCGATTTCGATGCCATGACCGACCTTGGCAAGGCACTGCGCGCGAAGCTGCAGCAGCACGCCGAGGTTGTGGTGCCGCAGATCCAGCTTGAAAAGCCCTCCACCGACGGCACCCACAAGTGGCTGCTGGGCATGGACGGCAGGAACGCCATTGAAGCCGTATTCATCCCGGACAAGGGTCGCGGCACCCTGTGTGTCTCCTCGCAGGTGGGCTGTGCGCTCAACTGCCAGTTCTGCTCGACCGCCACGCAGGGCTTCAACCGTAATTTGTCGACCGCCGAGATCATCGGCCAGGTCTGGGTGGCTGCGCGCCATCTTGGCAACGTGCCGCACCTGCAGCGCAAGCTCACCAACGTGGTGATGATGGGCATGGGCGAGCCGCTGATGAACTTCGACAACGTGGTCAGGGCGATGAGCGTGATGCGCGACGACCTGGGCTATGGCCTGGCCAGCAAGCGCGTCACCCTGTCCACCGCCGGCATGGTGCCGATGATCGACCGCCTTTCGACGGAGTCGGACGTATCGCTTGCGGTCTCGCTGCATGCGGCCAACGACGAGCTTCGCACCGAGCTGGTGCCGTTGAACAAAAAGTACCCGATTGCCGAGCTGATGGCTGCGTGCGCGCGCTACGTGCAGGGCAGCAAGAAGCGCGATTCGGTGACCTTCGAATACACCATGATGCGCGGCATCAACGACCAGCCGCAGCATGCGCGCGAACTGGCCCGCCTGATGCGCCTGTTCGACAACACCGTGCAGGCCAAGGACGCAGGCAAGGTCAACCTGATCCCGTTCAACCCCTTCCCCGGCACGCGCTATGAGCGCAGCAGCGAGGCCGACATCCGTGCGTTCCAGAAGATCCTGCTGGACGCACAGGTATTGACCATGGTGCGTCGCACCCGTGGCGACGACATCGACGCTGCCTGCGGCCAGCTCAAAGGGCAGGTGGTGGACCGCACCCGCCGCCAGGCCGAGTTCAAGCTGCACCTGCAGGCACAGGGGATCGATGATGCGGCTGCGTAGCCTGGTTGCGCTGGCGGTGGTGATGGCGGTGGTCGCCAGCGGCTGCTCGCGGCTGACGTTCATCAAGCCCGCAGCGAAGCGCATTCCCTATGAGCAGAAGCAATCGCCGTATACGGTGAGCGACAGTCCGGCGACCAGGCAGCGCTTGGCCACCGAGGATCGCCTGGCGCTGGCAACGCAGCGCCTGCGCGCCGGCGACCTGGACTCCGCCGAGCGCGATGCCAATACGGTGCTGAAGAGCAACCCCGGTTCTGCCGATGCCAACACCTTGCTGGCGATCATCCAGGACCAGCGGGGCAACACTCAGCGCGCGGGTCCCTACTACAAGCGCGCCGCCGAGCTGGCGCCCAAGCAGGGCGCGGCGCTGAACAACTACGGTGCCTGGCTGTGTGGCAACGGCTTTCCGGCCGAGGCTTTGGTCTGGTTTGATCGCGCGGTGGCGGCGCCCGGCTACCGTTCGCCTGGCTCGGCCCATGCCAATGCCGGTGGGTGCGCGATCAAGGTCGGCCAGTACGAACGTGCCCAGCGCGACCTTGAGCAGGCGCTCGCCTTGGAACCGGGCAATGCGTACGCGCTCGCCTCCATGGCCGCCAGCGAATACCAGGGCGGTCGCTATTTCCAGGCGAGGGCGTTCTCACAGCGCAGACTGGCCGCCGCGCCCGCCAGCGCGGACGTGCTACAGCTGGCGGCCACGATAGAGGACCGCCTGGGCGACACCAACGCCGCCAGCAGATACAGGCAGCGTTTGCGGGCGGAGTTCCCCGAAGCTTCGATCTCCAGCCCCGGGGAAACGACCAGACCATGACCGATCCATACCGCAGCGACGCCCGTCCAGACGCCAATTTCCATCTGCAGGGCTGCGGCGCGATGCTGCAGCTGGCCCGTGAATCGTCTGGCTTGTCCCTGGAAAGCGTCTCGAGCCAGCTGAAGATTCCCGAACGTGCGCTAAAGTCGATCGAAGCCGAAGACTGGCAGCAGCTCGGCGCGCCGGTGTTCGTGCGTGGCCAGCTGCGCAGCTACGCGAGGCTGCTGAAGGTCGACATGGAGCCCTACCTGCAGCAGGATCAGTTCCGGGCCGTGCCGGTGGCCGAACTGGTCAGCCACGGCCATGTTCCGCGCTACCGGCGGATGCTGGACGGAGTGGCCAAGCGCGCGGTGTACGTGGTGATCACCGCCGCCATTGCAGTTCCGGTTTGGTTGGCGGTGCAAAAACAGCCGGGCAGTGATTCGTCGCAGACCACGGCTTCGTTGGATGTAGTGCCGACCGCCAACCCCGTTGCACCGGAGCCTGCTCCCGTTGCCTCACCGGCAAGTGCCCAACCCTCGCCCTATCTGGCCTCGCTGGCCCCGGTCGTGCGCGCCAGCGAGAGCGTGCTGACCCTGCGCATGAGCGCAGACAGTTGGGTCCAGGTGCAGGCGCCGGATGGCAGCCGGGTGGAGCAGGGCATCGTCAATGCCGGTGAGCTTCGCAGCTACAAGGCAGGCGAAGTCGGCAAGGTGGTGCTGGGCAATGCGGCAGCGGTCGAGGTTCAGCAAGCAGGTAGTACGGTAGATATGACAACGTATCAGCGGGCCAACGTGGCACGCTTTACGGTATCCTCTGACGGTTCCCTGGCGCCGGTCAGCAACTGACCGCAGCACGTGGGCGTCTCCAACCCGAATGAATACCCCGCCTGGGCGGGGCGAGAGTACGCATGGCGATCGACGATCCGCTCGACGAGCAAGAACAAAGCGAGCGCGTCCGCAACTGGCTGAAGAGCAATGGCTTGGGCCTGTTTGGCGGCGTGGCGCTTGGACTTGGACTGATATTCGGCTGGCAGTGGTGGCAGAAGAACCAGCTGCAGCAGTCGGTCCAGGCCAATATTGAATACCGGGCAGTGCTTGACAGCCTGGACGGCGGCGACCTGGACAAGGCGCAGGCGGCGCTTGCCCAGCTGAAAGGCGGCAAGGCCAACATTTACGTCGACCTGGCGGCACTGCGCCTGGCGCAGGCGCAGGCATCGGCGGGCAAGCCCGAGGTCGCCATCGCCACCCTTCGCGCCATCAAGGCAGAGCCTTCGCT
>JAJAZJ010000043.1 GCA_026785795.1 Pseudoxanthomonas sp. | reverse complement strand
GGTGCTGCTGGGGGCAGGGTGAGCAATTCGCTGCTGCTGCAGTACTTCGTCATCGCAGTTGCGGTGTTGCTGAGCGTCTGGGTCGTGGCCAAGACGCAGTTTCCCGGCAGCCTGCGCAAGCTGCGCGTCGCGATCGCCTTGCCGCTGTTGCGTGAAGGCAGGCCAGCGTGGATGCAATCGATGGGCCGCCGGGTTTCGCCGGTCAAGCAAACGGGCATTGACGGCTGCGGTGGGTGCGACAACTGCGGCCCGACAACCTGACAGCAGGAGCTGCTCAAGTCGCAGCTTGCGAAGCGCCTACAGGGGCAAGCACCGCTTCAATGATCCCTGCGTCCGCGTGCGCCTTTCAGGTCGTTGCGCGGCACGGCTTCTACGGCCAGGGTGAAGGTTCGTTCTTCGTTCACCTGCATCGCGCCCACGCCCACGACATGGCGGGCGATCTCGTCGCCGCGGTCGTTTTTTATGGTCAAGACAACGGTGTATTCCCACGGGCCGCCGTCGGGTGGATGTCGCACCGTTCCCTGCACGCGCAGGGGCACGATGGTCTCGGCCGTACGCTGTGCAGTCGCCGCGGCCTCGTCAAAGCGCAGGTGGTGACGGCACGCCGGGCATACGCTGGCGCTTTCCAGGATGGTGGTCTTGCAGTGCGGGCAAGCACGCGTTGCGCCGGCGCTGCCCGTGCGCGGCCCGGTGATCATGGCCCCGGCGTCTTCTCCGCGCCTTTGGCGCCGCCGTCCTTGGCCTCATCCCAGCCGAAGTCCGCCTGTCCGCGCATGCGCGCGCCTGCGGCCACGGTCAGCGATCCGGCCTTCAGATCACCGATGATCGCCCCTGAGCTGAGCAGTTCGACCTGCGTAGCGCCTTCGATGTTGCCTTCCAGTTCACCGGCAACGGTCACCCTGTTGGCGCGCACGCTGCCGTTGAGCTTGGCCCCGGTCTCGATGGTCAGGTCGCCCTGCACGTTCACGTCGCCCTTGAACTTGCCGGCGATGCGCACGTGCCCGGTGCCCTCGATCTTGCCCTCGATGGTCAGGTCCGAAGCGATCAGGGACTCCTTGGCCTCGCTCCTGACCGCTGCCGGGGCGCGCGGAGGCGCAGTGGTCGTGGGAGTGAAATCGGCTGCCCGGGCGGTGTCGCGGAGCGTGACCGGCTCGGCCGGCAGGGTCGGGTCACGGCGGGGCGGGGCTTGGTCTTTCCAGATCGACATGGCTGCGTACTCCGTTTGGCGTGACCCGTAACTATCGCCGCAGCCGCCTTTGCGTGCTGTGATCGCGCTCACTTAACGGCCAACCAAAGCAGTCACCTACGGGCCAGTACTGATGCGCAGGGTGAAATGTCGGTCACGCCTGCGCGGACTGGGCCAGCCCGTTCAGCGCACGCCTTTGTGCTGTGCGCCATCTACCGGAACGCAGGCGCCGGTGACCCAACCGGAGCGGGGCGAGCACAGGAACACGGACAGGTCCGCGACCTCTTCGGGCGTGCCCATGCGTCCCCAGGGGATCACGCTGCGGACCCGCTCGTAAAGGGCTGGGTCGCTGGTTCGGGCCTGGTCCCACAGCCCGCCGGGGAATTCGATCGACCCGGGCGCAATCGCGTTCACCCGTATCTTGTTGGGTGCATGGAACACCGCCAGCTTTTTGGCATAGGTGATCAGCGCGCCCTTGGCGGCGGCGTAGCCGAAGTCCGGACCCGGGCTCGCCTCCAGACCCGAAATCGACGACACCAGCAGCACGCAGCCACCACCGGATTCGATCATCCAGGGAATGACCTGGTCGCAGGCGCGCGCCGCGGCCAAGACATCTACCTGCAGGCTGGCTTCGAATGAGGCCAGGTCAGGGCCCAGGGCCAGGGCGGAGGCGTTGTGGACCAGGATATCCACGCTACCCAGCGCGCGCCTGGCTGCAGCCAGGAAGTCCGCCAGGCTGCGCGCATCGGCCAGGTCACAGGTCTGGGCGAAGGCAGTTACCCCGTGCGCCGCGACCTCCGCTTCGGCATGGCGCAGCGCGACCTCGCCGCGCGCGCACAGCGCCAGGTTGGCGCCTTCGGCGGCCAGGCCCAGCGCGATCGCCCGGCCTATGCCGCGACTGGCGCCCAGCACCACTGCATTCTTGCCCTTCAGCATCAGGTCCATCAGTCCCTCACATCCGGAATACGCCGAACTTGGCCGTCTCGATCAGGGCGTTGAGCGAGGCGGAAATCGCCAGCCCCAGCACGCGGCGGGTATCGGCTGGATCGATGATGCCATCGTCCCACAGGCGCGCGGTGGCATACCACGGGCTGCCCTGCGATTCGTACTGCTCGCGGATGGGGGCCTTGAAGTCCTCTTCCTCGTCGCCGCTCCAGGCGCCGCCCCTGGCTTCGATGCCGTCGCGACGCACGCTGGCCAGCACGCTGGCGGCCTGCTCGCCGCCCATCACGCTGATGCGCGCATTGGGCCACATCCACAGGAAACGACCACCGTAGGCACGGCCGCACATGGCGTAGTTGCCGGCGCCGAAACTGCCGCCAATCACCACGGTGAATTTCGGCACGGACGAGCATGCCACCGCGGTGACCATCTTGGCCCCGTCCTTGGCGATGCCGGCGTTCTCGTACTTGCGGCCGACCATGAAGCCGGTGATGTTCTGCAGGAACACCAGGGGAATGCCGCGCTGGTTGCACAGTTCGATGAAGTGCGCGCCCTTCAGTGCACTCTCGGCGAAGAGTATGCCGTTATTGGCGACGATGCCGACCGGATAGCCGTGCAGATGAGCGAATCCGGTGACCAGGGTCTTGCCGTATCGCGCCTTGAATTCATCGAAATCGGAACCGTCCACCAGCCGCGCGATCACTTCGCGGATATCGAACGGACGCCGGGTGTCCCTGGGCACGATGCCGTACAGCTCGCTGGCCGGGTAACGCGGCTCGATGGTTTCGCGCACCGCAAGCGTCGCGGACTTGCGGCGATTGAGGTTGCCGACCAGGTTGCGCGCGATCTGCAGCGCATCGCGGTCATCCTCGGCGAAATGATCGGCCACGCCGGAAATGCTGGTGTGCACATCGGCGCCGCCTAGGGATTCGGCATCTACCACTTCGCCGGTAGCTGCTTTCACCAGCGGTGGACCGCCCAGGAAAATGGTGCCCTGTTCCTTGACGATGATGCTTTCGTCGCACATGGCGGGAACGTAAGCACCTCCCGCGGTGCAGCTGCCCATGACCACGGCGATCTGCGGGATGTTCTCCGCGCTCAGGCGCGCCTGGTTGTAGAAGATGCGGCCGAAATGCTCGCGGTCGGGAAACACTTCGTCCTGCAGCGGCAGGAACGCGCCGCCGGAGTCGACCAGGTAGATGCAAGGCAGCCGGTTCTCGCGTGCGATCTCCTGCGCGCGCAGATGCTTCTTGACCGTCATCGGGAAATAGGTGCCGCCCTTGACCGTGGCGTCGTTGGCCACGACCACGACCTCAAGCCCATGGACCCGGCCAATACCGGCGACCATGCCGGCGCCGGGGGCTGCATCGTCGTACATTCCCTCCGCGGCCAGTGGGGCGATTTCCAGGAAGGGTGAACCCGGGTCGAGCAGGGCGGTGATGCGCTCGCGCGGCAGCAGCTTGCCGCGTTCAGTGTGTCTGCTGCGCGCATTTTCCCCGCCGCCTTCCGCCACCCGCGCCAGGCGCCGGTCCAGCTCCTCGACCAGCGAGCGGTGGTAGGCAACGCTGTCGAGGAACTCGGTTGAGCGGGGGTCGAGCTGTGTCGTCAGTACCGGCATGCGTTCAGCGCCTGCGTGATCAGGGCCTAAGGATACAGGCCGGTTCCGGCTGTAGCACGGGCTGCAAGGACCACTTGCGCGGGCCTTTGCAAGCCATCGCGTCGCGTATGCCTTACTTTTTCGCAGCTTCCTCGACGGCTGCAGCGCGCTCCTTCACTGCAGCGGCCGTCGCTGCGGTGGCGTCCCTGGCGGCATCAGCGGTTTTGGCAGCGGCTTCCCTGGCGCGGCTTGCGGTGTCAGCAGCGACTTCGCGGCCGGCGACACTGGCAGCGGCGGCTGCGTCACTCACGGCTTGTCCAGTCGTAGAGGCGGCATCAGCGCCTGCCGCGCGCACATCGGCGGCGGCTTCACGGGTGGTGGTGGCTACGGCCTGCGCGGCTTCCCGCGACTGCGCTGCGGCTTCTTCCACGGCACTCGTGGCGTCGGTCCTGGCCTGTTCGACGGCAGGCCTGCTGCAGGCGCCGAGGACCAACATGGCAGCGGCCAGCACCACAACGTGCTTGGTATTCATCTGCAGGATCTCATGATGTCCGCGATGCGTGGAGGGAAGTGCGGTTGATTATGCTCCATCGGACCGTCAAGAAAACAAAAAAAGGCCGCCGGTATGCACCGACGGCCTTTGTTTTCAAGCAGCCCGGAAGCTATATCTTTCGATATTACTTCTTGACTTCTTCAGCGGCGTCCTGAACGGCTTCCGCGCCTTCCTTGGCCTTGTCGGCCAGGTCAGCAGCGGCAGTGGCCGTGTCAGCAGCGGCGCCAGCAGCGGCGTCGGTGGTGGCGGCAGCAGCATGGGTTGCAGGAACGGCAGCAGCGTCGGCAGCCTGGGCGGCGGCGTCGGCGGAGGTCTGCGCAGCGTCGG
>JAJAZJ010000042.1 GCA_026785795.1 Pseudoxanthomonas sp. | reverse complement strand
GATCATGCCGATCTACGAGGAACTGGGGAAGACGCCGGAAGGCCTGGCCTTCGCCCAGGAAGTTTTCGCCAAGGCCAGGCCTGGCTACCACCCGATCACCATCGGATCGGTGGAGGCAGCGCTGGCCAAGGCTGACGCGGGAAAATAGTCGGTGCGTCCATCACGCCGTGTTTGGAAAACGGTCGCCGTGCTGGCGGCCGTTTTCGTTTCCGCCATGGCGGTGTGGCTATGGCGTGATCCGCATGCCCAGGTGCATGCCGAGTTCACCCGCCAGCGCTGGGCCGCCGGCTTGTCACTGGACCAGGTGCAGGTCGCGGACCATCGCTGGGTGTACGCAGTGCGCGAAGCGGATGAACCCGATGCACCCACCGTGGTGATGATCCACGGCTTCACCGGCAGCAAGGAAAACTGGTATCCGCTCGCGGCGCAGCTGCGTGGGCGCTATCGCCTGGTCATCCCCGACCTGCCGGGCTGGGGCGCTACCGAACGTATCCAGGGCGCGGACTACGGGTTTGTCGCGCAGGGCGCGCGCGTGGCGGAATTCATTGCACAGGTTGCCAGTCAACCCGGCAGTGAAGTCGCATTGTTGGGGCATTCCATGGGCGGCGGCATCGCGGCGTTGACGGCGGCGGATCATCCGCAATCGGTAGCGCGGCTGGGGCTGTTCGACGCGGCGGGTGTACGTTTCAAGGACAACCAGTTCGGCATCGACGTGCTGGATGGAAAGAATCCGTTTGCCGTGGATGATGAGGCTTCGTTGAAGCGTTACGTAGACACGGTGTTCCATGTGGAATCGGCCAAGCCGTTCATTCCGTGGCCCGCGTCGCGTGCGCTGATCGCCTGGCGCAGGCAGCAGGCACCGTTCGAGCAAAGCGTGCTGGACAGGATTGGTCGCAGCGAAGAGCGCTTTCTGCCCGGCGACGCCGCGGCTCGCATCCAGCAGCCGGCCCTGCTGCTGTGGTGCAAGCAGGATGCCGTAATCGATGCGAGCGCCATGCAGCTGTTCGGCGAAAAAATGCCGCAAGCCACCCAGGTGCTGCTGGATGGGTGCGGCCATATGTCCATCATGGAGCGGCCCCAGGATGTGGCCGCTGCCGTGCAACTCCTGATAAAAAAAGGTGAGCCAAGATCAAAAGGATGGGGCTGCTGTTGGGTTCCCTGCTGTTGCTGGCTGCCTGCGGCGACCGTGAAACCGAGCAGCGCGCGGCCGCTGCTGCGCAAGCGGCCGCACAGGAAGCTTCTGCCGGGGCCGTTGCGCGCGAGTATGACGCTGCAGTGACCGCCCAGAGCTGGGATCTGGCGCGGGTGCACGGCGCTGCCCTGCTGTCGCAGTACCCGGATTCGCAGGCTGCGGTAAAGATGAAAGCGGGCTACGGGGCAGTGAAAGTACGTGGCGAGGCCGCACGCGAATCGCGCCGCCTGCAGGCGCTGTGGAGCTACGCGCAGGTCGCCGCCGGAAAAGGCACCCAGCGTTCGGCAATGCTCTACAGCAAGGACCCGGTGGACCTGGACGGCAGCGGGGCCAAGCCGGTGCAGCTGGTGTTTCGCGATCATCCCACGTGGAAGCGCAGCGCCTACCTGGTGCTGCAGGGCAGCGACTTCCGCTGTGCCGGCGGCTGCAGGGTCAAGGTGATCGCCGATGGTGGTGCAGCGAAGTCGATGGATGCGTGGCGGCCGGATACCGATGAAGCCATCGCCATGTTCATCACCGACCAGAAGGCGCTGTGGAAACTGCTGCGCAAGACGCAGGAAGTTTCCATCGAGTTCCCGGTGAAGGGCGGCGGTACGCGCACGGCAGTGTTCGAGACCGGTGGCCTGGATGGCGCGCAGATGCCGGGCTGGGATTGAGGCGGCCGCCATCTACGCTGGATGAGGTTCGTAGCGCGTAGTAGTTCGTTGGCTGGGTTAGCCTCATCAACCCAGCGCAGCGGTATGGGTCTTGCGTGATGCCGGGTTGATGAAGCCAACCCAGCCTACCTGTTACGCTCTGGCCGTCCGTACTGACTTTACTCGCGCGGGGCAGGCATGGATCGAACTTTACTGGCGCGAATGCTGCTGATTGCAGCCATGGTCATGTGCCTGGCCCTGCTGGTCGGCGGCGCGGCGCTCAAACCCGGCTACACGCACAGCGCCAGCTTGATCAGTGAGCTCAACGCCACCGGCACGCCGTGGGCTTCGGCCATCGGCTGGTTCGGATTCCTGCCGGTCGGCCTGCTGCTCACCGCCTTCCTGTTCACGGCCGCGCCACGGGTCAATGTGCGGGGGGCAAGTCGCCTTGGCTACTGGCTGCTGCTTTCGCAACCGATTGCCTACATCGGTGCCGTACTCGTGCCCTGCGATGCGGGCTGTCCACTCGAAGGCTCGCTGAGTCAAGCCTTGCACAATCTGCTCGGCGTGCTGACCTATCCAGCCGGTGGCATCGGCATCGTGCTGCTGGCAACTGCACCGGGATTGACGCCGGCGAACCGCATCGCGCTGGCGTTTGCGGGCGGGCTGTGGCTGGGCCTGTTCCTGCTGATGGTGATTCCGGAACTCGCGCCCTGGCGCGGCGTGTTCCAGCGCATCGCGGAAGTCATCCTCTACGCGGTGCTGGTGTTCACTGCATGGCGGATGATGCCGCGCAAATGACGGCAAGGACTCTGTTTCTCGCCAAGGTAGGGGTGGCCCTGGCCCACCATCGTTGCAGACAGTGATATTAATGGTGAAGCGGTGGGCCCAGGCCCACCCTACGCAGACTGTTTCTGGCTACAGCGAATACCCGAACTGCTGCTTGAACTGCTCGTTGAACTCGTCGTAGTTGAAGCGCTGGTTCTGGGTGCCGGGGTGTTCCACCTTCAGCGCGCCCATCAGGTTGCCCATGCGGCCGATGGTCAGCCAGTCGTAGCCCTTCTCGATGCCGAAGATCAGCCCGGCGCGGAACGCATCACCGCAGCCGGTGGGGTCGGTGACCCGGCGCTCGTGCGCGGGCGGAATGTCGTAGGTCTTGTCCTGCGTGTGGATCAGCGCGCCCTGCGGACCGCGCGTGGTGATGTAGGCCTTGACCCGCTGCATGATCTCGTTCTCGCTCCAGCCGGTGCGCTCCTGCAGCAGGTTGGACTCGTAGTCGTTGACGGTGACGTAGTCGGCCTGTTCGATGAAGTGGCGCAGCTCCTCGCCGTTGAACAGCGGCATCGCCTGGCCCGGGTCGAAGATAAACGGGATACCCGTCTCGGCGAACTCGGCCGCGTTCTGGATCATGCCCTCGCGCCCGTCCGGGCTGACGATGCCAAATGTGACGCCTGGCACGTTCCGCACGTGGTTCTCGTAGCTGCGCATCATCGCCCCGGGATGGAAGGCGGTGATCTGGTTGTTGTCGAGGTCGGTGGTGATGAAGGCCTGCGGGGTGAACAGCTCGTCGATCACCTTGACCTGGCTCATGTCGATGCCCTGTTCGACGAACCACTCGCGATAGGGGCCGAAATCCTGGCCTACGGTGGCCATCGGGATCGGCTCGCCGCCCAGCAGCTTCAGGTTGTAGGCGATGTTGCCGGCGCAGCCGCCGAACTCGCGGCGCATGCGCGGGACCAGGAACGACACGTTCAGGATGTGCACCTTGTCCGGCAGGATGTGGTTCTTGAACTGGTCCGGGAATACCATGATGGTGTCGTAGGCAAGGGAACCACAGATCAGTGCGGACATCGGCAGGCTCGCGGGGCGGCCGGTCGCCGCAGGGCGCTAGGGTAGCCGCTGCGGGCGTCCGGGCAAAGGGTAGGCGCTGCGGGCCGGGCAGGGATGGACAGGGCGCGAGGCCATGCATCGTCGCCCGTGCGTTGCCGCGCACGGCTTTGGCCGCCAGCCTGCAATCACTTCAGGGTGCACGCCGCACCCGCGGAATCGGCGTTTTTCCCTAGGGTTTTCGCGGATTTTAGCTTGCCGCACGCGGGGCCGGTTGTTAGTCTAGCGGACCCCCCGAACCACCTCCTCGTGCGGCCACCCCGCCGCGCCGGCACAGCAGGATCAGTCCCCCGATGTTCTTCAAGAAGCTCCGCGGCATGTTCTCCAACGACCTGTCCATTGACCTGGGCACGGCCAACACCCTTATATACGTGCGCGGCCAGGGCATCGTGCTGAATGAACCCTCGGTGGTCGCCGTGCGCCAGGACCGCGCCTTTGGCGGCGCCCGCACCGTGGCGGCCGTCGGCGCCGAGGCCAAGATGATGCTCGGCCGCACCCCCGGCAACATCACCACCATCCGCCCGATGAAGGACGGCGTGATCGCCGACTTCACCTACACCGAGGCGATGCTGAAGTACTTCATCAAGAAGGTGCACAAGTCACGCTTCCTGCGCCCCAGCCCGCGCGTGCTGGTGTGTGTGCCGGCCGGCTCCACCCAGGTCGAGCGCCGCGCGATCAAGGAATCGGCGGAAGAAGCCGGCGCCCGCGACGTGTTCCTGATCGAGGAGCCCATGGCCGCGGCGATCGGCGCCGGCCTGCCGGTCACCGAGGCGCGTGGCTCGATGGTCATCGATATCGGTGGCGGCACCACCGAGGTCGCGGTGATCTCGCTGAACGGCATCGTCTACTCGCAGTCGGTGCGCATCGGCGGCGACCGCTTCGACGAAGCCATCACCAATTACGTGCGCCGCAACCACGGCATGCTGATCGGCGAAGCCACCGCCGAGCGCATCAAGCTGCAGATCGGCTGCGCCTACCCGCAGGCCGAAGTGGTGGAGATGGATATCTCCGGCCGCAACCTGGCTGAAGGCGTGCCGAAGATGATCAAGATCAACTCCAACGAGGTCCTGGAAGCCCTGCATGAGCCGCTCGCCGGCATCGTCACCGCCGTCAAGCTGGCGCTGGAGCAGACCCCGCCGGAACTGTGCGCCGACGTGGCCGAGCGCGGCATCGTGCTGACCGGTGGCGGCGCCCTGCTGCGCGACATCGATCGGCTGATTTCCCAGGAAACCGGCCTGCACGTGCAGGTTGCCGACGATCCGCTGACCTGCGTGGCGCGTGGCGGCGGCCGCGCCCTGGAGCTGGTCGACATGCACGGCAATGAGTTTTTCGCAGCTGACTGATCCCCGGCTACCGAATGCCGTGGTCATGCCCCGTCGCGGGCTGCCAGGTCGCCCGCGCGCGTCGCGTGTGTACCATCCTTCCACCTGAGCTGAAGCGCCGAAGTGCCCTCCTACGCCGGCCCGCCCGTTACCGCCCGCCCGGGTGAAGTCGCCAGCACCCTGCGGCTGCTGGCCTACCTGGGGCTGGCGGTTGCACTGATGCTGCTCGACCATCGCGGCGGCTGGCTGGGCCAGGTGCGCAGCCAGGCCGAGGTGGCCACCCAGCCGCTGTGGTGGCTGGCAGGCCTGCCCGGACGCCTCGGCACGCGGCTGCAGGATGACGCGGCCACCTATGCGCGCATGACTCAGGAAAACCGCAACCTTCGCAATGAGCTGCTGATCGCCAATGCGCGCCTGATCCGGCTGCAGTCGGCGGTGGTCGACAACGCCCAGCTGCGCCAGCTGCTGGGCGCAACCGAAAGCCGCGGCCTGGACGTGCAGCTCGCCCCGATCCTCAACATCGACCTCGACCCCACCCGCCAGCGGCTGGTGCTGGATGCCGGCAGCAGCGACGGCGTGAGCGTCGGCCAGGCAGTGATCGACGCCGGCGGCCTGATGGGCCAGGTCATTGCCACCACCCCGGTGCATGCCACCGTGCTGCTGCTGACCGATCCCGACCACGCGGTGCCCGTGGTGGTGGAGCGCAGCGGAGTGCGCCTGATCGCTTACGGCCGCGGCGACAGCCTGCAGCTGGCCGACGTGCCGCTGAACAGCGACATCAGGCAAGGCGACGTGATCGTGACCTCGGGCCTGGGCGGTCGCTTCCCGGCGGGGTTTCCGGTCGGTACGGTGACCTCGCTGCAGCCCGACGACAGCCGCGCCTTCCTGGTGGGGGAAGTGAAGCCGGCGGCCCGGCTGGACCGCGGCCGTGGCGTGCTGTTGTTGCGTTCGGCACCTGTGCCGCCGACCAGCGTTGAAGCCACCGCGGCGCCCGCAGCAGAGGCGGGCACGGCAACTGCCAATCCCGATGCCGCCGCTGCGGTTGCCGCCCCTGCACAGGAGCCCGCGCCGTGAGCCGCCTGCGCGTCGGTTGGATACTGCCGGCCAGCTTTGCCCTGGGCCTGCTGCTGGGTTTGCTGCCGCTGCCGGAGTGGATGCAGCCCTTGCGGCCGTACTGGCTGGCGCTGGTACTGGCCTATTGGGTGATCGAAGCGCCGGACAACGTGGGCCTGGGCCTTGCCTTTGTCGTGGGCGTGGTTGCTGACCTGATGTACGGCGGCCTGCTCGGGGAGCAGGCGCTGCGCCTGGTCATCATGACCTTCCTGCTGCAGCGCTTCCGCACGCGGCTGCGCTTCTTCCCTCTGTCGCAACAGGCGCTGGCCGTCGGCGTGCTGCTGCTCAACGACCGCATCGTGGCCACCGCCATCCACTTCTCGCTGGGACTGCCGCTGCTGCCCCTGGCCTACTGGTGGGCGCCGCTGCTGGGCATGCTGCTGTGGCCGCCGCTGTTCGTACTGATGGATGCCCTGCGCATGGGCAAGCGGAAGTAGCGCATGCACGGGTCCCGCCGGCCGCACAAGAATCCGCATGCGGAAGCCGAGCAGTTCCGCCGTCGCGCGGTGCTTGGCTTCATCGTGGCGGCGCTGGCGCTGTTCGGCCTGGCGGGCTGGTACTTCAAGCTGCAGGTGATCGACCACGCTGAATACGCCACGCGCTCGGAAGCCAACCGGATCAAGGCGCGGCCAGTGGTGCCTGCGCGCGGCAGCATCTTCGATCGCAAGGGGCGGCTGCTGGCCGAAAACGTGCCCGCGTTCCGGCTCGACGTGCTGCCGGAGAAAGCCGGCGACCACAAGCAGCTGATCGCAGGCCTGTCCACCATCTTCGACCTGAGCAGCGAGGACATCGAGCGC
The DNA here is from genome assembly GCA_026785795.1 of Pseudoxanthomonas sp. GTDB lineage: Bacteria > Pseudomonadota > Gammaproteobacteria > Xanthomonadales > Xanthomonadaceae > Pseudoxanthomonas_A. The sequence continues at coordinate 1,041 of JAJAZJ010000042.1, read as the reverse complement.
TTCGAGGCCACCCGCCGGGCCACCCGCGGCTTCCGCCCCATCACCCTGAAGCTGCGGGTGAGCGAGGCCGAGATGGCGCGCTTCGCGGTGGACCGCTGGCGCTATCCGGGCGTGGAGCTGGAGCCTTACCTGACCCGGCGCTACCCCTACGGCGACCTGTTCGGCCACATCATCGGCTACGTGGCCCGCATCGACGAGCAGGACCTGGAAACCCTGGGCGAGGGCAACGCCGCGCTCACCCACATTGGCAAGACCGGGATCGAGCGCTATTACGAACAGGCGCTGCGCGGGAAGATCGGCTACGAGCAGATCGAAACCAACGTCGAGGGACGCGCGCTGCGGACCGTTGGCCGGGTGCCTGCGCAGGCGGGTTCGGACCTGCAGTTGAGCGTGGATGCCGAACTGCAGCGCGCGATGGTATTGGCGTTCGGCGACCTGGAGGGGTCGGCGGTGGCAATCGACCCGCGCACCGGCGAAATCCTGGCCATGGTCAGCCTGCCCAGCTACGACCCCAACCTGTTCGTCAACGGCATCTCGCACGCGGATTTCAACGCGCTCAACAGCAATCCGTCGCGACCGCAGTTCAACCGCCTGGTGCTGGGCGGCGTCGCGCCTGGCTCCACCCTGAAACCCCTGCTGGCCCTGGCCGGCCTGGACAGCGGGGTGCGCAAGGCCGAGGACAAGACCCTGTCCACCGGCATGTTCCGCCTGCCGGGCATGAAAGGCCGCGGCTGGGGCGACTCGCACCGCGGCGGCCACGGTTGGACCGATGCGCGCAAATCCATCGCCGATTCGGTCAATACCTACTACTACCGCCTCGCCGTGGACCTGGGGGTGGAGCGCTTTGACACCTACATGGCCAAGTACGGCATGGGCCAGCCCACCGGCGTCGACCTGATTGGCGAGATCAGCGGCATTCTGCCCACGCCCGCGGCCAAGGCCAGGCTGATCAAGGAGCGCTGGTTCCCGGGCGACCTGGTCAATGCGGCCATAGGCCAGGGCCTGTGGAAGGTCACCCCGCTGCAGCTGGGGCGCAGCACT
>JAJAZJ010000041.1 GCA_026785795.1 Pseudoxanthomonas sp. | reverse complement strand
TCACAGCAGTGGCGGGCCTGTTTACCTGGGGCCTGCTGGCCAGCGCCGGGCCGGTGCTGCCGGCGTGGGCGCCCGCGTGGCTGCTGGCAATGCTGGCTTTCCTGGCCTTCAGCGAGCTGGGCATCGCGCTGGTCAACTGGGCCGCGACCCTGCTGGTGTCGCCGCGCCCGCTGCCGCGGCTGGATTATTCCAAAGGCATCCCGGCCGATGCGCGCACCCTGGTGGTGGTGCCCAGCATGCTCGGCAGCCTGACCGGGGTGGACAGCCTGGTGGAGGCGCTGGAGGTGCGCTTCCTGGCCAACCGTGACCGGCACCTGCACTTTGCCCTGCTCACCGATTTCCTGGATGCGCCGCAGCAGGTGATGCCCGGCGATGACGCGCTGCTGGAACACGCCACCGCGCAGATCCGTCGGCTCAACGCGCGCTATGCGCCCGAGCAGGCGGACCGGGCCGGTGGCGAGCTGTTCTTCCTGTTCCATCGTCCGCGCCTGTGGAATCCGCGCGAACGCACCTGGATGGCGCACGAACGCAAGCGCGGCAAGCTGGCCGCGCTGAACCGCCTGCTGCGCGGAAAAGCTCCGGCCGAGGGCGGCGATTTCCAGCGCGCGTGCGGCGACGTCAGGGTGCTGGGCAACGTGCGCTGCGTGATTACCCTGGACACCGACACCCGCCTGCCGCGCGATGCGGCGCGTGAGTTCGTCGGCACCCTGGCCCACCCGCTGAATCGCGCGCGCTACGACCCGCAGCAGCGGCGGGTGACGCGCGGCTACGGCATCCTGCAGCCCAGCGTGGGCAGCAGCATGAGCGGCGGCGGCTGCAGCCGCTATGCGCGCATGTTTGGCAGCGAACCGGGCATCGATCCCTACACCCGCACCGTGTCGGACGTGTACCAGGACCTGTTCGGCGAAGGCTCGTTCGTGGGCAAGGGCATCTACGACGTGGACGCGTTCGAAGCCGCGCTGGCCGATTGCTTCCCCGACAACCGCGTGCTCAGCCACGACCTGCTGGAAGGCTGCTATGCGCGCGCCGGGCTGGTCAGCGACGTGCGCCTGTTCGAGGACTATCCCGCGCGCTATGCCGCCGACGTGAAGCGGCGCGCGCGCTGGATCCGCGGCGACTGGCAGCTGCTGCCGTGGCTGCTGCCGTGGGTGCCGCGCGCGCACGGCGGGCGCGAACCCAATCCGCTTTCGTGGCTGTCGCGCGGCAAGCTGCTGGACAACCTGCGCCGCAGCCTGGTGCCGGCGGCGACCACCGCGCTGCTGGTGCTGGGCTGGCTGCTGTTGCCGCAGCCGCTGCACTGGACCCTGTGGCTGCTGTGCCTGCTGCTGCTGCCGGTGCTGGTGCCGGCACTGCGCGATGCGCTGGCCAAGCCGGCGGACATGGCGCCGGAGTCGCACCTGGCAATGGTGTTGCGGGCCACCGGGCGCCAGCTGCAGCGCGTGCTGGTCAACCTGGCCTGTCTTCCGTATGAGGCCTACTTCAGCGTCGGCGCCATCGTGCGCACGCTGTGGCGCATGGGCATCAGCCGCCGCCACCTGCTGCAGTGGAATCCTTCCAGTGAAGTTGAGCGCAGCCTGGGCGGCATTGGCACGGAGCTGCGCAGCATGGTGATGGCGCCGCTGTTTGCGCTCGCCGTGGGCATCGGCATCTGGCGGCTGAATCCGCAGGCACTGTGGGTGGCCGCGCCGATCCTGGCGCTGTGGTGTGCATCGCCGCTGCTGATGGCTTGGCTGGGGCGGCCACCGGTCGACCGCCGCACTCGCCTGAGCGGAATGCAGCGTGACTTCCTGGGCCGGCTGGCGCGGCGCACCTGGGCATTCTTTGAAATCCACGTGCGCGCCGAAGACCACTGGCTGCCGCCGGACAATATCCAGGAGCACCCCAGCCTGGTGGTCGCGCGCCGCACCTCGCCCACCAACATCGGCCTGTCGCTGCTGGCCAACCTGTCGGCCTGGGATTTCGGCTACCTGCAGGCCGCAGGCGTGATCGAACGCACCCAGCAGGTGTTGGCAACGCTGGAGAAACTGGCGCGCCACCGCGGCCACTTCTACAACTGGTACGACACCGAGACCCTGCAGCCGCTGCCGCCGCACTACCTGTCCACGGTCGACAGCGGCAACCTGGCCGGGCACCTGCTCACCCTGCGCCAGGGCCTGCTGGGCCTGGTGGACGAGCCGGTGCTGGCGCCGCACACCTTCAGTGGCCTGGCCGACACCCTGGGCGCGCTGGAGGAAACCGCGCGCGCTGCCGGCTACGCAGATCCGGCCCTGCTCACTGCGATCGCGGACATGCAGCGCACGCTGCATGCACGCCACGCGCAGACGCCGGACGTGGAGGAAGCCCGACGCGAACTGCAGCAGGCCGCAGTCCAGGCCGACGCCATCGCAGCCGCATGGCCGGAAACGGCGGAATCCGCGCACGCAACGCGGACTCCGCACTGGCCCACGGCGCTGGCCGATGCCTGCCGCGATGCACTGCACGAGCTGTTGCGCTTCGTGCCGCCCCTGCCGGTCACCCGGGACGAGCCGGTGGCGCAGCGCATTCCCAGCCTGCGCGCGCTGCAGTCCGGCGCGCCGGGTGCGGCGCAGGACCATGCCCGCGAGCGCATCCACCAGCTGGAGCGACTGGCCCATCTGGCTGGCCAGTTCTCGCTGATGGAGTACGAGTTCCTCTACGACCGCGCCCGGCACCTGCTGTCGATCGGCTACAACGTGGAGGAGCGCCGCCTGGACTCGGGCCACTACGACCTGCTGGCGTCCGAGGCGCGGCTGTGCAGTTTCGTGGCCATCGCCCAGGGCCAGCTGCCGCAGGACAGCTGGTTTGCGCTGGGCCGGCTGCTGACTGAAATCGACGGCGACCCCACCCTGCTGTCGTGGAGCGGCTCGATGTTCGAGTACCTTATGCCGCAGCTGGTGATGCCCAGCTACCCGGACACCCTGCTCGACCAGACCGCGCAGCACGCGGTGCAGGCGCAGGTGCTGTACGGCCGCCAGCGCGGCGTGCCGTGGGGGATTTCAGAATCCGGCTACAACACGGTGGATACGCGCATGAACTACCAGTACCGCGCCTTTGGGGTGCCGGGACTGGGTCTCAAGCGCGGCCTGGGCCAGGACCTGGTAATCGCGCCCTACGCCAGCATGATGGCGCTGATGGTGGCGCCCGAAGCGGCCTGCCAGAACCTGCAGCGACTCACCGAGCTGGGCTTCGGCGGCGCGTTCGGCCTGTACGAAGCCATTGACTACACCCCCGCGCGCATTCCGCGCGGCCAGTCGCATGCGGTGGTGCGCTCGTTCATGGCCCACCACCAGGGCATGGGCCTGCTGGCGCTGGACTACCTGCTGCGCGAGCAGCCGATGCAGAAACGATTCGTGGCCGACGCTGAATTCCAGGCCACCCTGCTGCTGCTGCAGGAGCGCATCCCGCGCACCGGCGTGTTGCATCCGCACGAAGTCGAGGCCGGTCCCTCGCGCAGCAGCAGCGCCGCAGACGAAACCCAGCTGCGCGTGTTCCGCGACCCCAACAGCACCCGGCCGGCGGTGCAGATGCTGTCCAACGGCCGCTACCACGGCCTGCTCAGCAATGCCGGCGGCGGCTACAGCCGGCTGCGCGACATGGCCGTCACCCGCTGGCGCGAGGACGGAACCCGCGACCACTGGGGCACGTTCTGCTACCTGCGCGACGTGGACAGCGGCCAGTACTGGTCGGCCGCCTACCAGCCCACCTGCGTGCCGGTGGAGCAGTACGAGGCCATCTTCTCCGACGCCAAGGCCGAGTTCCGCGGCCGCAAGCACGGCTATGAGACCCACTGGGAAGTGGCCATCTCGGCCGAGGACGACATCGAGCTGCGCCGCCTGCGCGTGAGCAACCGTTCGCGCCGCACGCGCACCATCGAGATCACCACCTATGCCGAAGTGGTGCTGGCCTCGTCGCTGTCCGACGAGCTGCACCCGGCCTTCAGCAACCTGTTCGTGCAGACCGAGATTGCGCGCGACAAGCAGGCGCTGCTGTGCACGCGCCGCGCCCGCGCGCACGACGAGGTGCCGCCGTGGATGTTCCACCTGGTGGCCGCGCACGATGCGGACATCAGCGACATCTCGTATGAGACCGACCGTGCGCGCTTCCTTGGCCGCGGAAACACGCCGCGCACGCCGCGCGCGCTGGGCGAGGTGGAGGCACTGTCCAATTCCGCCGGCTCGGTGCTGGACCCGATCGTCGCGATCCGCTGCCGGATCGTGCTGCAGCCGGAGCAGACCGCGATCATCGACATGGTCACTGG
>JAJAZJ010000040.1 GCA_026785795.1 Pseudoxanthomonas sp. | reverse complement strand
TCAGGCAGTTCGCGCACGACCGCAACCACCACGCGTGCGGCGCCAGCAGCGGGCAAGCCGCGCCCATCATCGCCGTCCCCTGCGCAGCCCAGGCCGGCGACCGGGCCAGCCGCGCCGACCAGCAGCGGGTTTGCATGGCGCTGGCCTGCCGATGGCCAGGTCATCGCTCGCTTCATGGCCGGTGATGCCACCCGCCAGGGCGTCGGTATTGGCGGCAGTGCCGGCCAGCCGGTGCGTGCGGCTGGTGACGGCGCGGTGGTCTATTCCGGTGCCGGGCTGGTTGGCTACGGCGAACTGATCATCATCAAGCACAGCGAATCATGGCTCTCGGCCTACGGCCACAACCGCAAGCGCCTGGTCAACGAGGGCCAGAACGTGAAGGCCGGGCAGCAGATCGCGGAAATGGGCCGCAGCGGCGCGGCCCGCGACATGCTGCATTTCGAGATCCGCTACAACGGCAAGCCGGTGGACCCGCTGCTGTACCTGCCCAAGCGCTAGCCAGCCGGGCCGGGCGGCCGGTTCAGGCCGAAAGCAGGAACCCGGCCACCACGCGCCGACCTTCGCCGGCCAGCACGTTGAAGGTGCGCGCAGCCGCGGGGTTGTTCATGACTTCGATGCCGATGCCGCGGGTCAGGCACGCAGCCATGACCGCCGCCGAAGGAAACACCTGGGTCTCGCCCGTGCCCAGCAGCACCAGCTCCGGCGACAGGGCCAGCAGTGGGGCCAGGTCTTCGGGCGTCAGCGCGTCGGCCTGCGCCACGCCCCAGTCTTCGATGATCTGGTTCGGCGCAAGGATGAAGCTGGCGTGCAGCTGCCTGTCGTTGACCCGGGCGCTGCGTCCGTCGGCGGCGCGCAGGGCGAAAGCATAGTCAGGCAGTTCGTGGTTGAGTTGCATGGCGGTCAGCTGTCAGTCAAATTGGGGGGAGGCGCTTGCGGGCCCCTGCGATCGATCGCAACGTTTGACCAGCGTCCAGCGTTGCCGCTACTTCCTGGGCAGCACGATCTGGCGATGGTCCTTGCTGGGCCGGTACAGCACGGCCACATGGCCGATCCGCTGGACCAGTGCGCTGTCGGTCTTGGCGGCCAGCTCGTCGATCAGGGCAAGACGCGCGTCGCGTTCGTCGCCGCCCACCTTCACCTTCACCAGTTCATGCTGCTCAAGCACTGCGTCCAGCTCGGTCAGGAACGCGGGGGTCAGCCCCTTGGCCCCTGTCTGCAGCAAAGCTTTCAGGCCGTGTGCCTGTCCGCGCAGGAAGCGGGACTGGGCGGAAGTGAGGACGGTGGGCATGCGCTGCGAAGGGGGCCGGACGGGGCTTCAGGGTATCATGGCCACCCTGGAACCTTTCCGCTCCGCAGGCCGGTGCAGGCCCCCATAGGGCCTCCCCAAGACCCATGCCAACCCGCAGCAAAAGCAGCCAGCGCTGGCTCCGCGAGCATTTCGCGGATCCGTATGTGAAGAAGGCGCAGGCTGAAGGCCTGCGCTCGCGTGCGGCCTACAAGCTGGAGGAGCTGATTGAACGCGACCGGCTGCTCAAGCCGGGCATGCTGGTGGTGGACCTGGGCGCCGCCCCGGGCGGCTGGTCGCAGTTCGTGCGCAAAGCGCTGGGCGACAGCGGCCGGGTGGTGGCCATGGACGTCCTGGAGATGCCCAGCCTGGCGGGGGTGGAGTTCCTTCATGGGGATTTCAGGGAGAATGGGGTCCTATACCAGCTGCAGGAGATGCTGGGCGGGCAGCCGGTGGACCTTGTGCTGTCGGATATGGCCCCCAATAAGAGTGGTGTGGATGCGGTCGACCAGCCGCGGATGATGCATCTGGCCGAGCTGGCAATGGAGTTTGCCGATGGTCACCTGAAACCTGGCGGTACATTCCTGATCAAGCTGTTCCAGGGCACGGGTTTTGATGATTACGTCAAGGAACTGCGGCGACGCTACGACAAGGTGGTGATGCGCAAGCCGGACGCCTCGCGCAAGCGCTCCCCCGAGGTCTATGCGCTGGGGCAGGGCAAACGCATCCATATCAAGTAAGGTTACGTAACACTTAACGCTGGGAATGCCAGCCAGGGAACGCCGGAGTCCATGAGGATGAACGACTTGACCAAGAATCTGATGCTGTGGGTAGTCGTCGCCGTCGTCCTGATGGTGGTGTTCCAGAGCTTTTCACCCAAGATGGGCGCGGTCAGTTCGCAGACGGCCACCTATTCCGAATTCCTTGACCAGGTGGACAGCGGCAACGTCAAGCAGGTCAGCTTCAGCGGCGACGCGCGCGGCGGCGTCACCCAGATCCAGTACAAGCTGGGCGGCGACGAGACCGTGGTCACCAATGGCCCTTACGACCGCGACCTGGTCAACGTGCTGCGCAACAAGGGCGTGGAAATCCTGCAGGAGGAGCCGGCCAGTGGCATTTCGCTGGGCATGATCCTGCTCAACTTCCTCCCCGTGCTGCTGATCATCGGCTTCTGGATATTCATCATGCGCCAGATGCAGGGCGGCGGGGGCGGTACCAAGGGCGCGATGAGCTTCGGCAAGTCGCGGGCCAAGCTGCAGGGCGAGGACCAGGTGAAGGTGACCTTCGCCGACGTGGCCGGCTGCGACGAGGCCAAGGAAGAGGTCAGCGAGCTGGTCGAGTTCCTGCGCGACCCGGGCAGGTTTCAGAAGCTGGGCGGGAAGATCCCGCGCGGCGTGCTGATGGTCGGCCAGCCCGGTACCGGCAAGACGCTGCTGGCCAAGGCCATCGCCGGCGAAGCCAAGGTGCCTTTCTTCAGCATTTCCGGCTCGGACTTCGTCGAGATGTTCGTCGGCGTCGGCGCCAGCCGCGTGCGCGACATGTTCGAGCAGGCCAAGAAGCATGCACCGTGCATCATCTTCATCGACGAGATCGACGCCGTCGGTCGCCATCGCGGTGCCGGCTTGGGCGGTGGCCACGACGAGCGCGAGCAGACCCTGAACCAGCTGCTGGTGGAGATGGACGGTTTCGAAGGTGGCGAAGGGGTGATTGTGATCGCCGCGACCAACCGCCCCGACGTGCTCGATCCGGCGCTGCTGCGTCCGGGCCGCTTCGACCGCCAGGTCGTGGTGGGCCTGCCCGACGTGAAGGGCCGCGAGCAGATCCTCAAGGTGCACATGCGCAAGCTGCCGCTGGCCGATGACGTGAAGCCGATGGTCATTGCTCGCGGTACGCCCGGTTTCTCCGGTGCCGACCTGGCCAACCTGTGCAACGAGGCGGCGCTGTTCGCCGCGCGCGAAAGCGGCAATGAGGTGCGCATGGAGCACTTCGACCGCGCCCGCGACAAGATCATCATGGGCACCGAGCGTCGCTCGCTGGTCATGAGCGAGGAAGAAAAGCTCAATACGGCCTACCACGAGTCCGGCCATGCCATCGTCGGCCGTCTGGTGCCCGAGCACGACCCGGTCTACAAGGTCACCATCATCCCGCGCGACCGCGCGCTGGGCGTCACCGTGTACCTGCCGGAAGGGGACAAGTACAGCATCAACCGCACCGGCATCGAGAGTCGCCTGGCTACCCTGTACGGCGGGCGCGTGGCCGAGGAGCTGATCTTTGGGTCCGCCAAGGTCACCACGGGTGCGTCCAACGACATCGAACGCGCCACCAAGATGGCCCGCAACATGGTCACCAAGTGGGGCCTGTCCGAGGAGCTGGGTCCGATCACCTATGCCGAGGAAGAGGAGGAAGTGTTCCTGGGCCGTTCGGTTTCCCAGCACAAGAGCGTCTCCGACGACACCGCGCGCAGGATCGATGAAGTGGTGCGCACCATCCTGGACAAGGCCTACGCGCGCACCACCAGCATCCTCACCGAGAATATCGACAAGCTGCACAAGATGGCCGCGGCGCTGATGCTTTACGAGACCATCGACGCTTCCCAGATCGACGCGATCATGGAAGGCCGTGAGCCGGATCCTCCGGCAGGCTGGACCAAGGCCGACAAGGAAGAAGTGCTGCCGCTGCCACCCATCGGCGGGACGGCAGCGCAGACCTGAGCCAGGCGCGCTTGCCATGCAATGACGGAAAGGCCAGAGTTCGCTCTGGCCTTTTTCTTTGGCGGCAGGCAACCCGGCATGTTCGACACCCTTACGCGAATCGACTGTGCCGGCCGCGTGCTGACCCTGGACCGTCCGCAGGTCATGGGCATCGTCAACGTCACCCCGGATTCGTTTTCCGACGGCGGTGCACACGACTCGCTGGAGGCGGCTGTTGCGCACGCCCTGCAGCTGGCGGAGGAAGGCGCCGACCTGCTGGATATCGGCGGCGAATCCACCCGTCCTGGTGCCGAGCCCGTTTCCACCGAAGAAGAGCTGCGGCGGGTGCTGCCGGTCATCGCGCGCCTGGTGCAGGAAACCAGGCTGCCGATCAGCGTGGATACCTCCAAGCCGGAGGTAATGCGTGCCGCGGTCGCGGCCGGCGCCGGCATGATCAACGACGTTTACGCCCTGCGCCGCGAGGGTGCGCTCGCCGCCGCCTCCGATCTCGCGGTGCCGGTCGTGTTGATGCACATGCAGGGCGAGCCCGGCATGATGCAGCAGGCCCCGGACTACGACGACGTGGTGGGCGACGTGCACCGTTTCCTGGCCGAACGCCTGTTCGCGGCGGAGATGGCCGGCATCGACAGGAAGCGCCTGCTGGTGGATCCGGGCTTCGGTTTCGGCAAGAACACCCAGCATAATCTCGTACTGCTGGCGCAGCTGCAGCGGTTCACGGAACTGGGCGTGCCGGTGCTGGCCGGCCTGTCGCGCAAGAAATCCATCGGTGAGCTGACCGGGCGTGAGCTGCCGGCCGCGCGCATCCACGGTTCGGTGGCGGCCGCGCTGATCGCAGCAGAGCGCGGCGCCATGCTGCTGCGCGTGCACGACGTGGCGGCCACGGTGGATGCGCTGAAAGTGTGGAATGCGGTGGCTGCGGTCGCTGCACCCCGGCGTGACGCCGCGCCGGGCATCCGCTGGCCCGACGACGACTGAAGCGTGAGGCTTCAGCCCGGCTCTGAGCCGGGGCGACGGAAAGCCTGCACCCGCGGATCCACCAGCCGGAACCACAGCGGCGGCACCAGCGCCAGCACGAACATCGCCGCGTAGCCTCCGGGCAGCTGCGGGCTGTCCTCGTGGTGCAGCAGCACCTGGTAGCGCCGCTGCGGACTTTCGTGGTGATCCGAATGGCGCTGCAGGTGGAACAGGAACAGGTTGGAGAGCGCGTAGTCCGAATTCCAGGAGTGCAGGTGATTGGTACGCTCGTAGCGGCCATCTTCCAGCAGCCTGCGCTCCAGTCCGTAATGTTCGACGTAGTTGATGATCTCCAGCGAACAGGCTGACAGCAGCCCCTGCAGCAGGAAGAACACCAGCCCTGGTACGCCAAGCCATGCGGTGAATGCCGCCGCAAACAGCAGCCATAGCAGCGACCACTGCAGCATCTCATTGCGCCAGTGCCACCATCGCTTGCCCAGCCGCGACAGGCGTGCGGCCTCCAGCCGCCACGCGCTGGTGGAGTTGCGCAGCAGGGCGCGCGGCAGGAAATTCCATAGCGTCTGCCCGTAGCGCGCGCTGGAGGCATCCAGCGGCGTGGAGACGTGCACGTGGTGGCCGCGCAGATGCTCGATCTTGAAACCCTGGTAACCCACGCTGGCCAGCAGGATCCCACCAGCCGTGCGCTCAAGCCGGGTTTGCTTGTGGATGAGTTCGTGTGCGCTGTTGATGGCAAGTACGCCGCCCACGATGCCCTGCGAAAGCAGCCAGCCGACGCTGCCGGCCACGCCCAGGCTGGCATGGGTGAAAAACCAGCCGGACCAGGCCAGCAGCGCCAGGTGTACCGGCAGCGTGGCCAGGGTCAGGCCGCGGAACCAGCCATCGGCCTCCAGCTTCGTGCTGGCCTGCGCGGATGGGTTGGCGGCATCGTGGCCCAGCGCAAGGTCGGCCAGCGGCAGCAGGACGAACAGGAAAAACAGCGGGAACCAGGCCATCAGGCCGGGCAGCCCGCTCGCTTGGCCCAGCCATGCCGCTGCCGGCATCAAGGCAGGCACCACGAACACAGCGAGGAATCCGAGTCGTTTCCACAATGGCATGGCGCCAGCCTACGCCCGTGGCGGCCCCATGCAACCCCTGCGCGGTAAGCTCTGCTCGGACTACGCGCACGGCGGGACGACGGCAGCAGCATGTATCCGCAACCTATCCCAGCATTGATTAGGTGCACGGCCCAGGCACATGCCGGCTGACGCGCGCCCCCTTGCCGTCGCCCTGATGGGTCCGACCGCCTCGGGCAAGACCGCGCTGGCGGTGGAATGGGCGCAGCGATTCAACGGCGAAATCGTCAGCGTGGACTCGGCGCTGGTCTACCGCGGCCTGGATATCGGCGCGGCAAAGCCGGACGCAACGATGCTCGCCCGGGTGCCGCACCATCTGCTCAACCTGCGTGAACCCTGGCAGCCGTACTCGGCGGCGGAGTTTGCGCTCGATGCCAGCCAGGCCATCGCGGACATCGTTGCCCGCGGCCGGCTGCCGATCCTGGCCGGCGGCACCGGGCTGTATTTCCGCGCCCTGCTGCACGGGCTGGCGCCGATGCCGGAAGCCAATCCGGCCATGCGTGCGCAGCTGGCATCCGAGGCACGGCTGCTAGGCTGGCCGGCGATGCACCAGCGGCTCGCGGCGATTGATCCGGCCGCAGCGGCCAGGATCAAGCCCACCGATCCGCAGCGCATCCAGCGGGCGCTGGAAGTGTTCCAGCTCAGCGGTCGGCCGATCAGCGCCTGGCAGCGCGACCCCGCCCCGGCCGCGCTGTCTTGCCGCGTGCTCAAGCTGGTGCTGGCACCGCAGGACCGTAGCGTGCTGCATGCGCGCATCGAGGCGCGCTTCGAGCAGATGCTGGCGGCCGGATTCCTGGACGAAGTAGGGCGGCTGCGCGGCCTGCCGGCGCTGCAGGCAGTGGAGGCGCCGCTGGACCTGCCGGCTATCCGTGCGGTCGGTTACCGGCAGGCCTGGCTGCACCTGGACGGGGTGCTGGATGCCGTGGAGTTCCGCGACCAGGCCATCTTCGCTACCCGCCAGCTGGCCAAGCGCCAGCTCACCTGGCTGCGCGGTGAGCGCGACGCGCGCTGGTTCGACCCGTCCAGCGACCGCGCAGCGCTGGAAACCGCGCTGCAGCTGTTCCTTCCCGGCAAATTGCGCACTGCGTAGCTGGTCAAACCCGCCGTGTTGTGTAACATCGTTCGTCCGGGCCCTGGCAGGGGAGCGAAGCGCCAGTCCGGACCCATAAAAACAACACCTATCTGAATAGGCGGGAGTACAGCATGACCAAGGGGCAATCCCTGCAGGATCCATTCCTGAATGCGTTGCGGCGGGAGCGTGTGCCGGTGTCGGTGTACCTGGTAAACGGCATCAAGCTGCAGGGCACCATAGAATCGTTTGACCAGTTCGTAGTCCTGCTGCGCAACACGGTCAGCCAGATGGTCTACAAGCACGCCATTTCCACCGTGGTGCCGGCGCGCAACGTGCGGGTCGGTCCGGCGGGTGGGACCGCGCAGGACGCAGACCCGGGCGATGACGCCGACGCCGACGACAGCAGCGCCGCAGGCGACGACGAAAACGAGTAGCAGGAAGGCGGCCCCACCGCACCGGCGCTATTCATTTGCGGTCCGCGCCGCGCCCCACCCACCGTGGGTGAAGCCTGAGGCGCATTGCGTCGGCCTGACCACTGCGGCCGTTGCCGGCCCGATGCGCGTTCGCAGGGGGTTGCCGCGCGGCGATCCATGCGGCCGCAGCCCTTTGGTTCTGGTCCCATCGCCCCCACACTTGGTCCATGTTCGAACGATCAAGGAAGGGCGAGCACGCCCTGCTCATCCAGCCCATGCGCTCCGGTTCCGGCGGCGGCTCGCCCGATGACGGGGCGCAGGAGGAATTCGCCGACCTGGCGCGATCCGCGGGCGCGTCCATCGCCGCCGTGATCACCGCGCGCGTGGACAAGCCCAGTCCGTCCACCTACATCGGCAGCGGCAAGCTGGATGAGGTCAAGGCCGCGGCCGATGCCACCGGTGCAGATCTGGTGCTGGTCAACCACTCCCTCTCACCGGGCCAGGAGCGCAACCTGGAGAAATTCCTGGAACGCAGGGTGCTGGACCGCACCGGGCTGATCCTGGACATCTTCGCCCAGCGTGCGCGCAGCTTCGAAGGCAAACTGCAGGTCGAACTGGCCCAGCTCCAGCACATGGCCACGCGCCTGGTCCGCGGCTGGACCCACCTGGAGCGCCAGCGCGGTGGCTCCATCGGCCTGCGCGGCCCGGGTGAAACCCAGCTGGAAACCGACCGCCGCCTGCTGCAGAAGCGCGTGGACCAGCTGCAGAAGCGGCTGGAAAAGGTGGAAGTGCAGCAGACCCAGATGCGACGCGCACGCGTGCGCAGCGAATTGGCGCGGGTGGCGCTGGTGGGCTACACCAACGCCGGCAAGTCGACTTTGTTCAACGCCTTGACCGGCGCTGACGCCTACACCGCGGACAAACTGTTCGCCACCCTGGACCCCACCGTGCGCCGGGTGAACCTGCGCGGCGGCAGTATCATGCTGTCCGATACGGTGGGCTTCGTCCGCGACCTGCCGCACGAACTGGTCGCTGCATTTCGCTCAACTCTTTCCGAAGCGCGCGAGGCCGACCTGCTGCTGCACGTGATCGACGCCGCGGACCCGCTGCGCGATGACCGTATCGCGCAGGTGGACGCGGTGCTGCAGGAAATCGGCGCGGGCGACATTCCGCAGGTCCTGGTCTACAACAAGATCGACCGCATCGAGGACGCCCGGCCGCGACATGACCAGCCCAACGGGGGCCGCGAGCGCCTGTGGCTGTCGGCCCACGACGGCCAGGGGCTGGATCTGCTGGAGTCCGAATTGGCGCAGCGCCTGTCGCTGGTCCGCGTGCACGGGGCGCTGGACCTGCCGCTGGCGCATGCCGAGCGCCTGCGCGCGCGCCTGCATGGGCTGGGCGCGGTGCGTGCCGAGACCTACGACGAACACGGCTGGCACCTGCAGGTGGACCTGTCCCTGGCCGACGCCCGGCGCCTGGCCACGCAACCCGGCGGCGGGCCGCTGGAGGCCCTGCTGCCCGGGGAGCCGGCCGAGGAATGGATGGCCTGAGCGCGCAGTATCGGTGTCGGTGCAGTGCATCCCTGGCCAGGCTGGCCGCGTATCCCCGGTCATGTGCAGGCTTGTCGGCCGGAACATGCGTCCCCATCTAGTAGAATCGACACTTCCCGTCGGGCCACGGCCCTGCGGATCATTGGATCTTTGGAGTAGGCATGGCCTGGAACACCCCTGGTAGCGGTAGCGGCTCCGGCAACGACGGAGGCAACCGTGACAAGCCCAATCCCTGGAAGCCGAAAGGCGGCACGGGCGGCGGCAACGGACTGGATGCACTGCTGGACCGACTGCGTGGCCTGTTTGATGGCGGCGGCGGCAATCCGCTGCGCTGGGGCGC
>JAJAZJ010000039.1 GCA_026785795.1 Pseudoxanthomonas sp. | reverse complement strand
TCAGATCACCTGGCGCAATCCATCAGCTCGCCTTTATTTCGGCCTATCAAATCGGATCCACACTGGCGGCACAGCATCCGGGAGCGCCAGACCTGGCGTATGACTACCGGCACGATCACGTCGACTGCTGGGCTGAGCTCGGCGCCGTTCGCGTAATCTTACCGATCACGTCTCCGCATCCCGATCAAGATGCGGGGTCACCCCAAACCTGATCTGCGCCGGGACTTCCAGCTCCCAGAGGTTGCCAGCTCGATGACGTCCGCAGCCGTGTCAAACCGTCAGCCCCACAGAATCGTGCATGAATTCGTCGGCAACCCGGTGGCGGAGACTGGGCGTTCCGGCCAGGTGGGCCCAAAGCTGCTGGCCGGGGAAGGCATCAATCCGCTCGTTGTACAGGGAACAGTCGCCGGCCCGCAGGCGGCCGCAGCCGGGGTGTTCGCCGACACGGTGTGCGTGGCGGCGGGGCAGGGAACGAAACCATGAAATCGCAGGCGACGGCTTTTTCTCCCGCCTCGGTCGGCAACGTGGGCGTGGGCTTCGATATCCTGGGCCACGTCATCGAAGGCGTGGGCGATACGGTCAGCGTGCGTCGCATCGATGCACCTGAAGTGCGCATCACCGCGATACGCGGCGTCGTGGTGAACCTGCCTATGGATGCGCCGGCCAACACGGCCGGTGCGGCGCTGATCGCGCTGCGTGACTCGCTGGGCTTGCCCTTCGGGTTTTCGGTCGAGATCGACAAGGGGATCCCGCTGGGCTCCGGCATGGGCGGGTCGGCGGCCTCCTGCGTGGCGGCGCTGCTGGCCGCGAACGCACTGCTGGAGACACCGCTGTCCGGCGAAGCGCTATATCCGTTTGCCTTGCCCGGCGAAGCCGTGGCCAGCGGCGGGCGCCACGGCGACAACGTTGGCCCCATGCTGCTGGGCGGATTGGTGCTGTCCACCGCGGACCAGCTGGTCAGGATTCCGGTGCCGGACGCGTGGCACAGCGTGCTGGTTCATCCCGAAGCTTTGCTGGAAACGCGCCGCGCGCGTGAGGCGCTGAAGGGGGATTATCCACTCGCCCAGTTCGTGGCCCAGTCCGCCAACCTGGCGCTGGTGCTGGCTGGCTGCCATGCCGGCGATGCCGCGCTGGTCAGGGCAGGGCTGCGGGACGTGCTGGTCGAACCCAGGCGCGCGCCATTGATCTCGGGGTTTTCCGCTGCCAAGCAGGCAGCGCTGGATGCAGACGCGATGGGCGCCGGCATTTCCGGCGCGGGCCCAAGCGTGTTCGGCTGGTTTGAATCACGCGTGCAGGCAGAAGTCGCCGCACCTGCAATACAGGCGGCGTTCGCTGCAGCCGGGTTCGACAGCCAGGCCTGGGTGTCGCCCATCAACAGCGCTGGCGCCATGCTGCTGTAGGCAAGGCAATGGGTTTCGTTTCCACGCGCGGCGATTCTCCTTCAGCCAGCCTCAGCCAGGCCATCGCCGCAGGCCTATGAAGGGCCTGCCACGGCGGCACTCAGTGGGTGAGTTCGCTGGTTTCGTCCCGGAAAATGCCGTAGGTGTAGATGGCGTAGCGGAAGATCGCCGGCAGGGTGATGGCCGTGCCTACCAGCATGATCATCAACGAGCCCGACGCCCCGGCAGCATCCTGGGTCGTGATCTTGTGGATACGCCCCCGGGCCGGGCATGGCATCATCCAACTTCGCGTTTGCAACGTAACTGGCAGTCATGACCAACAAGGGCAAGGCGACCTCCCTGGATATCGCGCACCTGGCCGGTGTTTCCCAGCCTACCGTGTCGCGTGCCCTGCGCGGCAGCCCCATGGTCAACGAGGAAACCCGCAGGCGGATCCAGGCGATCGCCGACCAGCTGCACTACAAGGTCGACAAGAACGCCTCCAACCTGCGCACCCAGCACTCGGGCACCATCGCGCTGCTGTTCTTCGAGGACCCGACGCCCGACGATTCCCAGATCAACCCGTTCTTCCTGTCCATGCTGGGTTCCATCACCCGCGCCTGCGCGCTGCAGGGCTACGACCTGCTGATTTCGTTCCAGCAGCTTTCCACCAACTGGCAGGCCGACTACGAGGACAGCAACAAGGCCGATGGCTTGATCCTGCTCGGCTACGGCGATTACCTGGAATCGCAGTCGCGGCTGGAGCAGCTGGTGCAGCAGGGCACCCATTTCGTACGCTGGGGCGCGGTGCTGCCGGGCCAGCCGGGGATTTCGATCGGCTGCGACAACTTCCAGGGCGGGCATGACATCAGCGTGCATCTGCTGGCGCAGGGCCGGCGCCGAATCGCCTTCATCGGGCATGCCTCCAACCACTACCCGGAATTCTTCGAACGCTATCGCGGCCACGTGCAGGCACTGGAACATGCCGGTGTTGCGGCAGATGCGGCCCTGCAGGTGGATGCGGTCACCACCGAGCAGTCCGGCATCGAGGCCGTGCGCGAGCTGCTGGCGCGCGGCGTGCCCTTCGATGCGATCTTCGCGGCCAGCGACCTGATCGCGATCGGGGCCATGAAGGCCCTCCACGAACACGGCCTGCGGGTTCCCGAGGACGTGGCGGTGGCAGGTTTTGATGACATTCCCATGGCCGCATTCGTCAACCCCAGCCTGTCGACCGTGCAGCAGGACACCAGGCTGGCCGGAACGTTGCTGGTGGAAAGCCTGCTCAAGCTGGTCAACGACGAGCCGGTGGAGAGCCACACCATGGCGGTGAGGCTGCTCCTGCGGAAATCCTCGGGCGCGGGTTGGCCCGCCCCCGAGGGGGTTGCCCTTGCGCCAGGCGGCTCAGCGGTCCTTGCGCGCCATTGCATCGGCCAGGCGTGTCCTCAGTGCTTCGTTCGTGAGTGGCTGGTCGAACAACAGCACGCGTACGCCGTGGGCCGGAACCTCGAGCGCCAGCGGCCCGTCGATCTGGACGGTGCCGCCGCTGAAGGCATCACGCCATGCGCCCGCCTGCAGGTGATCGGCAAGCGGGATGCGCCGCGCGGCGTCGCCCTTGTTCAGCAGCACCAGCGCAGTCTGGGCGGTGCCGGCGTGCTCGTACACGCGGTAAAACGCCGCTTCGTCGCCCTTCAGGCGCAGGTTGAGCTGCAGGCCGCGCTGCAGGGCGGGTGAGCTGCGACGCAGGTTGGCGATACGGGTCAGGTTCTGGTGGATGCTGCCGCTGCGGCCGGCATCCACCCGCTGCTGGCCGTAGTAGTTGCGGTTGCCCGCGTGCTCGGCGCGCCCGCGCATGAATCCGGTTTCAGAGCCGTAGTACACCGCCGGGATGCCGCGGGCCGTGAACAGCCAGTTGTGCGCATCGATGAAGCCGGGGTCGCTGGCGTTCATGCGCGCCATATCGTGGTTGTCGTAGAACGTCACCAGGTCGTAGGGGTTGGCGTAGGGGCCATCCTCCAGGTACAGCACCTTGCCCAGTTCGGCGTAGTCGCTGCCCGGTTTTTCGAACACGTCCACCATCTTCTGCCGCATCGGGAAATCAAGCACGCTGATGCTGCCGTTGCGCGGCAGGGTATGCCCGGCAATGGTGGCCGCGTCGTAGTCGAAGTTCTCGCCAAACATGAAGAAACCAGGATGGTGCGCGCGGATGCGGTCGGTGAAGGACTTCCAGAACGCGTGCGGCATCCAGCCAATGGTGTCCACCCGGAACGCGCTGGCGCCCTGGTCGATCCACTGCAGGTAGGCACCGACCAGGTAGTCCATGACCGCTGGATTGTCCTCATCGAAATCCGACAGCTCGGCCAGGCCTCCGCCGGTGTTGTAGAAGGCATGCAGGGGATTGCCGGCCGGGTCCAGCTGGGCCGGCGGCAGGTTCTGGTGGTCGGCCAGCAGGGTGCCGTCCTGGGCGTAGATCTTGCCGAACATCGGCTGCTCCACCGGCATGGTGTAGGCCGGTGAGCCGTGGTTGGCCACGATGTCCAGCACCACCGAAAGGCGTTGCGCCTGCATGGCGGCGGTGAAGGCGGCAAAGTCCAGTCCGGGACTCGGCAGGTGTTCGTCCAGCTTGTAGAAGTTGACGCCCCAGTAGCCGTGGTAGCCGCTCTTGCCCTGGTCGGTCCAGAACCCACCCCACGTGACTGGCTTGCCGCCGCTGAAGGACTGGTCGGGGTTATCCACGATGGGCGTGACCCAGACCGAGGTGAAGCCCATGTCGCGGATATAGCCCGCATTGTCGACGACGCCCTTGAAGTCGCCGCCCAGGTAACCGACGTTGTCGCTCTCCCCCTTGGGTGCGCCCGCCACGGGTTGGTCAAAGGTGCGGTGCTCACCGCCCTGGTCGCGCTGGTCATTGGCCGGGTCGCCGTTTACGAAACGGTCGGTCACCACGAAGTAGATGGCTTCGCTGGCGAACGGCTCGGTGGTGCCCACGAAGTCCCGCCTGTCTTGAGCGCTGGCCTGCGCAGTGACAACGGCACTCAACGGCACGGCCAATGCCAACAGCGGCAGCAATTGCCGGAACCTGGAAGTCATACCACTTTCTCCTCGCTGACCCGCAGCACGCAAAGCCCGCCGATGATCAGGCTGACGCCGCCAATGATGAGGGCGTAGATCGGCTGGTTGCCAAAGAAGGTCTTCAGCAGGAAGCCCAGCAGGGTCGCGGCAACCAGCTGCGGGATCACGATGAAGAAATTGAAGATACCCATGTACACGCCCATTTTCCGCGCCGGCAGTGTACCGCTGAGCAGCGAATAGGGAATGGCCAGGATGGCGGCCCAGGCAACACCGATGCCGGCCATGGGCAACAGGAGCCACTTCGGGTCGTCGATGAAGCGGATGGCAATGAACGAGAGCCCGCCGATCACCAGGCAGACCAGATGGGTCACGCGCAGGCCGATCCTGCGCGACAGCGGTGCCAGGCCGAACGCCGCCAGCGCGGCGAACGCACTATAGGCAGCGAAAAGTACGCCCACCCAATCGGCGCCGTTGTTGTAGGCCACCGACGTAGGGTCCGTGCTTTGGAAATGCAGCGAGGTTACCGCGGGTGTGGTGTAGATCCACATGGCGAACAGCGCGAACCAGGAGAAGAACTGCACGACCGCCAGCTTGCGCATGGTCACGGGCATGTTGCGCATGTCGTGCATCACTTCGCCCACGCCACCGCCACGACTGCCGCCGCCCGTGCCCCAGAGCAGCAGGGCATAGGCGGCCAAGCCACCGGCGAACAGGTACAGCGTCTTGTCCAGCCCGTAGCTGCGCACGAAATATGCCAGCAACATGGCCGGTACCGCGAACAGGGCAATCTCGGTCCACAGCCGGGCAGGCGTCACCGGCACGGGCACTACCGCGCCCAGCGGCTCGGCATCGGCGAAGGCCTGCAGTTGCTCCGGCGGGTATTCCCGCGTCCTGAACACGGTCCAGCCGATCGCGCTCATCAGGACGACACCGCCAATGTAGAACGACAGCTTGACGCTGGGCGGAATTTCGCCGGCGGGGGCGGTGTTGGCCACGCCCAGCTGCGAGAGAATCTCGGGCAGCAAATAGGCGATCACCGCGCCGACACCAATGAAGAAACTCTGCATGGCGTAGCCACGGGTACGCTGTTCCGGAGGCAGCTGGTCACCCACGAAGGCGCGGAATGGCTCCATCGATACATTGATCGAGGCGTCCAGCAGCCAGAGCATGATCGCCGCGAACCACAGCACCGGCGAGTTGGGCATCACGAACAGCGCCAGGGTGGTCAGGATGGCGCCGACCAGGAAGTAGGGGCGACGGCGTCCCAGGCGAGTCCAGGTGCGGTCGGAGTAGTAGCCGATGATGGGCTGCACGATCAGCCCGGTCAGCGGCGCCGCGATCCACAGGATCGGCAGCTGGTCCATGTCCGCGCCCAGGGTCTGGAAGATCCGGCTCATGCTGCCGTTCTGCAGGGCAAAGGCGAACTGGATGCCCAGGAAGCCGAAGCACATGTTCCAGATCTGCCAGAACGACAGCTGCGGTTTGTGGTTCATCGATTGCGGGTCCTTGGATTGCGCGGTGTTCGCGGCGAGTGAGGCTGGTCAACGGCCGCTGGCCTGCTGCGGTTGGTGGCCCCTGTGCCGCGACATGGTGCAGGGTTTGCACAGGGAAGCCATGTTGCACTGCAAACATCCGGGTACGCCCACGGCGTCAGTTTCCTGCGGACCCACTCACGGCTTTATTACTTGGAATGGCGCTATTTCCGCGAATACACGCTGGATCGATACACTGCACGCCGCTGCAAAAGGGGGAGGGCGCCGGCCGGCTCCGGGCAGGCTGCATACGTATTCATTGGCCGTGCCGGCGCTGCAGGAATGCCCGAGGCCGCGCAGCGTGGAATAGT
>JAJAZJ010000038.1 GCA_026785795.1 Pseudoxanthomonas sp. | reverse complement strand
TCCCCGGCACGGCATCACTCACATAGACCAGTCCAGCTTCCCTGGCCTGGATGGCGGCGGCAGCGGGTGCAGTGGGCGCGGGCGCCAGCCCGTGAGGCTTGGTGGGAGTCGGCATGGTTGGATTCTGTGGGCCGGCGGTTAACGCCTTGCGAATTCCACAGGCTGCTCGTGGTGGTTGCCGGGCCAGTGCTTGCAGCCGCGGTGTCATCAACGCTGCGCTGGAAACAGGTCCACGCGGCGCGCACCACACGGCGCATCCGCCGACCGCGCCTTCCGGGGAGAGGCATTGGGCCCGCACCTGGCGCCCTTTTGCTGAGCTGCCTGCGGCCTGGTTGACTTCAGCGATCGCATCCCCGCCTCCCACATGATCCGAACCGCCCGAGCGGCGACCCTGGATTTCCGCGAAGGGCGACTGAACCTGGACGTCGATGCCGTGCAGCGCACCCGCTGCCTGTTCTGATGCTGATCCAACGATTGGTTAACGCGTGAGGTCCCGTGAATCGGCGATGCTATGCGCCGACTCCGCTTGCCAGGCTGTTACCGCCATGAATCGACTGCTGGTTCCCGCGCTTGCCCTGCTGGCCCTCGCCGTGACTGCCTGCGCAGCCCCGCCCGATGAACAGGAGCAGGCGGTGGACCAGGCCCAGGCGCGCGCCGCCGAGCAGGCACGGCCGGCGGCGCCGGCACCGGCAGTGTCGGCCGAAGCCTGTGATGACCTGCAGGCGCAGTGGGCGGTAGGCGCCAAGCCGACCGAAGCGAACATCCAGCAGGTCCGCAAGGACAGCGGCGCCGACAGCGTGCGCACGCTCAAGCCGAACCAGCCGGTGACCATGGACTTCAACGACCGGCGCCTGAACCTGGAGCTGGACGCGAACGGAGTGGTCACCTCGGTGCGCTGCGGCTGATAGCGCCTGCTGCATCAGCTGCGCACATTGACCGGCCACCATAGCGACTGACCAGCAGCATCCGGGCGCAGCCGATCCTGACTGGTTTCCGTGACCTTGCGCGCAAGTTCTGTCCCGTGATGCCAAATACAGCGAGCATGCAGTGGTTGCCGGAATGCTTGCGGCGGGTGGCGTAATGCTCTACTTCACCCCATTGAAAGCCCCGCGCTGGGGCATCGCCCTGGTGCTGCGCGACTAGTCGCGCTCGCGCGGCGGGAAACGCAGGACCACGCCGCGCGGCGCTTCGTCTTCACCGCGCTGCCACAGCACCGGCACGTCGCGCGGCGCCGGTGGCTCCAGTTCATCTTCCGGCGCGGAGGTGGCTTCTTCCTCATCTTCCCAGCTGTAGCGCTTGCGCGGCAGCAGCGGGTCCAGCCTGCGGAACAGGAAGGCGCCCAGCACGCCGCCGAACGCGCCGCCCAGATGCGACTGCCAGGACACACCCGGCTCGTGCGGCAGCACGGTCAACAGCATGCCCCCGTAAAACAGGAACGCGACCATCCCGGTGGCGATGGCCTGGCGGTCGCGGCGCAGCAGTCCCAGGGTGAAGGTGAGGAACATCAGTCCATGGCTGAGACCGCTGGCACCCAGGTGGCGGGTGCCGGCGTCGCCCAGGATCCAGGCCACCAGCCCGGAGCAGATCCAGATCAGCGGCAGCGACCGCAGCGTGGCCCGCGGATACACGCTGCCGGCCAGCGCGCCCAGCATCAGCAGGGCCGCGCTGTTGGCGACGATATGCTCGACCGAGCCGTGCAGCAGCGGCGCGGTCAGGATGCCCAGTAAACCGGCGATCGCCTGCGGCTCTACCGCGAACCGGGCCACGTTGAAAGTGCCCTGCGCCGAGTAGACCAGCACCAGCAGCAGCACGAACGCCAGGCTGGCATTCACGGCACGGATCAGCCGGCCGCGATCCAGCCGGCGCTGGGCCTCCGGATCATGGCGGGGATCGTCAGGATGAAACTGGTCCATGTCCGTTGGATGGCGCCGGGTTTGCCGATTACAAGGCGGGGCGCGCGGACCGGATCGTATGGCCGGAGGGATGACTCCCTTGGGCAGCGCAGGATCCAGCCTGCGAAACAGGAGCGCGGCCAAGATGCCGGCGATGGAACCCCGAGGTGCGACTGCCAGGACACGCCCGGCTCGCGCGCCAGGGTGGTCAACAGCATGCTGCCGTAGAAAAAGATCGCGATCATGCCCGCTGCCGGCGCCGGCTTGTCACGGCGCAGCACGCCCAGCATGAACACCAGCAACATCAGCCCGTGGGTCAGTCCGCTGGCGCCCGGGTGGAAGGTGCCGGCATAGCCCGACCACCCTGCACCCAGCCCGAGCCCAGCCAGATGATCGGCAGGCCTCGCGGCGCGGTCACGATGCCCAGCAGGCCCGATGCACTGCGTGAATACACCGCGAACGTTCGCCAGTCGAAGTTGGGCTGCAGCAGGAATATGACCAGCAGCACCCCAGCGAACCCGGCGCTGGCGTAGAAGGCGTGCCTGGGGCGCAGACGGTCGTGTTCGCGCTGCTCGCGGACGTTGCGCTTGGGGGGCATCGCCAGCGTTTGAATTCATGCGCGGATCCTGGCGGGGCCGCGCGTCGTGGCCCCGGGGCTTGGCGCGGCGGCGGTCAGCAAAAGCCCCCTGCGTAGAATAGGGCCATGACCACGCCCCTGCCTGCCGTCCACCTCAAGAACGCGTGGCGTTCCAGCCACCCCTGGATCTTCCAGAAGCTGGTGGCCAAGCCCGAACAGAAGCCCAAGCCCGGCAGCCTCGTCGAGGTGATCGGCGTGGACGGCGACTGGATCGGCCGCGGCTTCTACAACGGCCATTCGCGCATCGCCGTGCGCATCCTGGAAACCGATATCGACGTGCCGGTCGACGCAGGCTGGTTCTCGCGCAAGATCGCCCAGGCCGTGGCGCTGCGCCGCGAGGTGCTGAAGCTGGATGCGGTGTCCAACGCCTGGCGCGTGGTCCATGCCGAAGGTGATGGCCTGTCCGGCCTGGTCGTGGACCGCTATGACGACCTGCTGGTGGTGGAGTTCTTCAGCGCTGGCATGTTCCGCCACCGCGAGTGGATCTACGAAGCATTGAAGGAACAGTTCCCCGGCGCGCGCTTCTACAGCTTCGCCGAGGAGCATGTGCAGAAGCAGGAGAGCTTCGACTACCGGCCCGTGAGCAGCAGCGGCAGCGAACCGCCGGCACCGGCCATCATTGCGGAGAACGGCGTGCGCTTCCGCGCCGATCCGGCCGGCGCGCACAAGACCGGCTTCTTTGCCGACCAGCGCGACAACCGCGAATGGCTGTCGCAGCACGTTGCCGGCAAGCGCGTGCTGGACCTGTGCTGCAACACCGGCGGCTTCGGCGTTTACGCCAAGGTGCGTGGCGCGGAGGAAGTGGTCGGCGTGGACATCGACGAAGACGTGATTGCCATCGCCAAGGGCAACGCCAAGCTCAACGACGTGAAACTGAAGTTCGTGCAGGCCGATATCTTTCCGTGGCTGCGCGATGCCGGCAACGCAAAAGACCTCTACGACGTGGTGATCCTGGACCCTGCCAAGATGACCCGCGATCGCGAGCAGGTGATCGCCGCGCTGAAGAAATACCTGGACATGAACAAGCTGGCTCTGGGCGTGGTGAAGCCCGGCGGCCTGTTCGCCACCTTCTCCTGCACGGGACTGGTCAGCGAGCAGGAGTTTTTGGACATGCTGCGCCGGGCGGCGTATTTCTCGGGCCGCAGCATCCAGATTCTGAAAGTGTCGGGGGCCGGCGCGGACCATCCGTTCATGGCCCACGTGCAGGAGTCGCGCTACCTCAAGGCGGTGTTCTGCCGGGTGTTCTGACCCGGAATATGCGCTCGCCCGCGCGCCCGACACGCTCCGCGCGGAAAGCTTGTGCACCGCTGGATCCACCCGTCTTGGGTTGGTCGAGGCCGACTGGCCCCAGTCCACGGCAGCCGCGGCGACTCAGTTCCTGAGACCGGCCCCGCTACACTGTCTGCATGGATACCCAGACCCTCCTCTACCTCGTCGCCGGCCTGATCCTGGTCGCCGTCATCCTGCTCATCGCACTGCTGCTGCGCCGTCCTGAGCAGCGCATGGAGCTGGTCCTGCGGGAGGAGCAGCGCAGTGGCCGCAGCGAGCTGCGCGAGCAGCTGGACAGCCTGTCGAAGCAGCAGGAAACCCGGATCGAGGGCTTTGGCCGCAACCTGGCCGAACTGAGCACGCGCACCGACCAGCGCCTTGACCTGCTGCGCGAGGCGCTGGGCGAGGATGCGCGTAAGGGGCGCCTGGAAAGCGGCGAACTGCAGCAGCGTTTCAGCGACACCCTCAGCCAGCGTCTCAACGAACTCACCCAGCGCAATGAACTTCGCATCGGTGAAATGCGCGCCACGCTGGAATCACGGCTCAAGGAGCTGCAGGCCGACAACGCGGCCAAGCTGGAGCTGATGCGCGCCACGGTGGACGAGAAGCTGCACGCCACCCTGGAAACGCGCCTGACCGAAAGCTTCGGCAACGTCACCACCATGCTGGCCCAGGTGCACCAGGGGCTGGGCGACATGAGCAAGCTGGCCGCCGACGTGGGCGGCCTGCAGCGCGTGCTCAACAACGTCAAGTCGCGCGGTGTATTCGGCGAAGTCCAGCTGGCCGGGCTGCTGGAGCAGGTGTTCGCGCCGGATCAATACGCCGCCAACGTGGCCACCGTGCCGGGCAGCAGCGAGCGGGTGGAGTTCGCCGTGCGCTTCCCGGGCTCTTCGGTCGATTCGGTGGTGTGGCTGCCCATCGACGCCAAGTTCCCGCGTGAGGACTACGAGCGCCTGCTTGACGCACAGGAGAAAGCCGATGCCGAGGGCGCGCGCAGTGCCGGTGACGCGCTGGAGCGCCGCGTGCGCCAGGAAGCCGCGCGTATTCGCGACAAGTACGTGGCCCCGCCCAGCACCACCGAGTTCGCGATCCTGTTCCTGCCCACCGAAGGCCTGTATGCAGAAGTCCTGCGCCGCCCGGGCCTGGTGGATGCGCTGCAGCGCGACCTGCGCATCGCCGTCGCCGGCCCCACGACCCTGCTGGCGCTGATGACCAGCTTCCATATGGGCTTTCGCACCCTGGCCATTGAAAAGCGCTCCAGCGAAGTGTGGAAGACCCTGGGCGCGGTGAAGACCGAGTTCTCGAAGTTCGGCGACGTGCTGGATTCGGTGAAGAGCAAGCTGGACCAGGCCAGCACCCAGATCGAGAAGACCGGCGTTCGCACCCGCGCCATCGAGCGTCGGCTGCGCGAGGTGGAATCACTGCCAAGTGAGGGCGAGCAGGCCTTGCTGGGCAGTGAGGCGGACAGCGCAGACGAAGCGGAGCAGTGATTCGTTATTCCTTTTCCCGCCGGAGAAGGTGGCGCGCAGCGACGGATGAGGGCGTGAGGATTCCGCGCCAGGAAGCGTCGCTACAAGCGGGCAGTGCAGCCCCTCATCCGCTCTGGGGGCACCTTCTCCGCCTGGCTCACCCTCCGAGTGTCGATCCGGAAGAAGGAAATGCGAATTAGCCGCCCGGAGTGGGAATGACCAT
>JAJAZJ010000037.1 GCA_026785795.1 Pseudoxanthomonas sp. | reverse complement strand
CCCCCGCGTCGATGCCGGCCCCACGCGAGCCTGGCCTGCTTCTCCGTTTCCAGGAGAACGAACAGCGCCGCGCCGATTGCCACGATCAGCACACCTTCGCCGAACGGGATCGCCTGGGTGCCGAAGATGCGCTGCAGCGGTGGCCAGTAGGTGATCGCGAACTGCGCGATGGTCACGACGGCTACAGTGATCCAGATCACCCGCGTGCCGCGTACCGCAGCCCAGGTCAGCGAGGTCCCGTGGATGTTGCGCACGAAGAACAGGTGGAATATCTCCATCGACACCAGCGTGTTCAGGGCCATGGTGCGCGCCAGCTCGAGCGAATAGCCGCGGTCGATCGCGTAGCTGAAGATACCGAACACCCCGCACAGGAACAGGGTGCCGACCAGTACGATATGCCAGGCCAGGGTGCCGTCGATCAACGACTCGCTGCGCGGCCGCGGTGGCCGGCGCATGGTCCCCGCCTCGGTCGGTTCGAACGCCAGGGCAAAGCCCAGGGTCACCGCGGTCACCAGATTGACCCACAGGATCTGGATGGGCGTCACCGGCAGGCTCATGCCCAGCAGCAGGGCGGCGATTATCGTCAGCGCCTCGCCCGCACTGGTGGGCAGGGTCCAGCTGATCACCTTCCTGATGTTGTCGTAGACGGTCCGACCCTCGCGGACCGCGGCCACGATGGAGGCGAAATTGTCGTCAGCCAGCACCAGTTCTGCGGCCTCCTTGGCCGCCTCGCTGCCCTTGCCCCCCATTGCGATGCCGACATCGGCGCGCTTGAGCGCGGGGGCATCGTTGACCCCGTCTCCGGTCATGGCCACGGTCAGCTCGTGCGCCTGCAGCGCGGTGACGATGCGCAGTTTGTGCTCCGGGCTGGTCCTGGCAAAGATGTCGCAGCCCAGCACCTTATGCCTGAGCACATTGTCATCCATGCCGTCCAGGTCCGCGCCGGTCAGCACCGAATCGGGATCGCGCAGGCCGATCTGCCGGCCGATCGCCGCCGCCGTGCGCGCGTGGTCGCCGGTGATCATCTTCACCTGGATGCCGGCACCGTGGCACTCCTTCACCGCCTCGATCGCCTCCGCGCGGGGCGGATCGATCATGCCGACCAGGCCCAGCAGGGTCAGCTCGCCCTCCACGTCCGCATGGCCGAGGCCTTGCTGTCCCGAAGGCAGGGTGCGCAGGGCAAACGCCAGCACCCGTTGGCCGCTGGCGGCAATCCGGTCGGCGTGCTGTTCCCAG
Source organism: Pseudoxanthomonas sp. (assembly GCA_026785795.1). Taxonomy (GTDB): domain Bacteria; phylum Pseudomonadota; class Gammaproteobacteria; order Xanthomonadales; family Xanthomonadaceae; genus Pseudoxanthomonas_A. Next base: position 4,574 of record JAJAZJ010000037.1, on the reverse strand, counting down.
TAGGCCGTATCCAGCGGTACCACGCCGCTATCGCTGCCGCGCTGGTCACGGCACATTGACAGGATCCGCTCGGGTGCACCCTTGACGAATGCGACCGCAGTGCCCTGCGGGTCCAGGTTGAGGGTGGCCATGAAGCGATGCCTGGCATCGAACGGGATGGCACCCACCCGTGGCCAGTCCGCGGACCCATCCGCGGCGCCGTCGCCCTGCGCGATGCGCAACTTGCCCGACAGGGCCAGCAGGGCGCCCTCCATCGGATCGCCTTCCACGTGCCATTGACCGGCGTCGTCGCGCAAGGCCGCATCGTTGCACAAGGCGCTGGCGCGCCCGATCTCCTCCAGCACCGGCACTCCCATTGAATCTTCGTCGTCGCCATCCACATGCACGCGACCCCGTGGCTCGTAGCCGTTGCCTTCGACCGAGAACAGCTGCTGCCCGGTGAGCACCGAGGCCACCATCATCTCGTTGCGGGTCAGGGTGCCGGTCTTGTCGGTGCAGATCACCGACACCGCGCCGATGGTCTCGATCGCCGGCAGGCGGCGCACGATCGCGTTGCGCCTGGCCATGGCCTGCACGCCGATCGCCAGGGTGATGGTGAGCACCGCCGGCAATCCTTCGGGTATCGCCGCAACCGACAGGCCAACCACCGCCATGAACATGTCGGCGAAATCGTAATGGTCGACGAAATAGCCGTACACCAGCAGCAGCGCCGCGATCAGCAGGATCAGCATGGTCAGCCAGCGTGCGAACACGTCCATCTGCCTGACCAGCGGCGTGGTCAGCACTTGCACCTCCGCGAGCAGGCCACTGATGCGTCCAATCTCGGTGTGCCCGGCCGTCGCCACGACCACACCCGTGGCCTGGCCGGACGCCACCAGGGTGCCGCCGAAGGCCAGGCTGGAGCGGTCGCCCAGCGCAGCATCTGCGGGCACCGGCTCGACCTGCTTTTCCACCGGCACCGATTCACCGGTGAGGATCGCTTCCTGCACCGAAAGGCCGTGCGCGACCATCAGCCGAAGGTCGGCCGGGACCTTGTCCCCGGCCTCCAGCAGCACGATATCGCCCGGGACCAGTGATTCGCCCTCGATGCTGCGACGCTCGCCGTCGCGCATGACGTTGGCGCGCGGCGCCAGCATCTGCCGGATCGCATCCATCGCCTTCTCGGCCTTGCCTTCCTGCACGAAGCCGATGATCGCGTTGGCCAGGACCACGGCCAGGATCACCCCGGTATCGATCATGTGCCCGAGCAACGCGGTGATGGCCGCGGCGCCCAGCAGCACGTAGATGAGGATGTTGTGGAACTGCAGCAGGAAGCGGACCAGCACGCTGCGGCTGGGAGCCTGCGGCGGTCGGTTGGGGCCATGGGTGGCGAGCCGCGTCACGGCATCGATCGAACTCAGCCCGCCCTGGTCGACGCCAAGCTCGTGCAAGGTCTCTTCGGCGCCGAGCGCGTGCCACGCCGCGGAGTTCGGTGCCTTGGCTGGTTCCTGGTCGGGCATTTGCAATGTTCCTAGCTGGTGTTTCCTGTGGATGTCCGGCCCGTAACGGTGCGGGAGCATGGCCTGGGCAAGGCTGCCGCGCGCACCGGCAGGCGCGCGGCCTTGCCGGGGGTCAGTCTGGTGCGCCCTCTCCCGCACCGCCCGGCCATTGCCAATCCAGCACCTCGGGCATGTCCTTGCCGTGCACGCGGATGTACTGGTAATGCTCGTCAAGCTTGCGTTGCATCACCTGGCCCAGCGCCTCGCCCGCCAGGCCCTGTTCCGGCACCCGCTTGAGCACGCCGAGCACCAGGTGGAAGCGGTCCAGTCCATTGAGCACGGTCATGTCGAAGGAGGTGGTGGTGGTGCCTTCCTCTTTGTAGCCGTGCACGTGGAAATTGTGGTGGTTGGTGCGGCGGTAGACCAGCCGATGGATGGTCCAGGGATAGCCGTGATAGGCGAACAGCACCGGCCGGTCACGGGTGAACAGCGCATCGAAACCATCATCGCGCAGCCCATGCGGGTGGACGTCGTGCGGCTGCAGGGTCATCAGGTCGACCACGTTGACCACTCGCAGTTTCAGGTCGGGCAGGTGCTCGCGCAGGATCGAGACGGCGGCCAGCGTTTCCAGGGTCGGCACGTCGCCGGCGCAGGCCATGACCACGTCAGGCTCGGTGCCGGTGTCGTTGCAAGCCCACTCCCAGCGGCCGAGGCCGGCCTTGCAATGTCTGGCGGCCTCCTCCATTCCCAGCCACTGCAAGAGGGGCGGCTTGCCCGCGACGATGATGTTGATCCGGTCCCAGGTCTGCAGCACGTGGTCGGTCACGCATAGCAGCGTGTTGGCATCGGGCGGCAGGTACACCCGCACGATGTCGGACTTCTTGTTCAACGCGAGGTCGATGAAACCAGGATCCTGGTGGCTGAAGCCGTTGTGCTCCTGGTGCCAGACATGGCTGGTGAGCAGGTAGTTGAGCGAGGAAACCGGCGCCCGCCACGGGATATGCCGGCAGGCATCGAGCCACTTGGCGTGCTGGTTGAACATCGAATCGACGATGTGGATGAAGGCTTCGTAGCAGGAGAATAGGCCGTGCCTGCCGGTCAGCAAATAACCTTCCAGCCAGCCCTGGCAGGTGTGCTCGGACAGGATCTCCAGTACCCGCCCCTGAGGCCCCAGGTGGGTGTCTTCCGGCAGCACCTTTTCCATCCACGCGCGATCAGTGACCTTGAACACGTCCTGCAGGCGATTGGATGCGGTTTCGTCCGGGCCTACCAGGCGGAAATTGCGCGCGCCCTCGTTGGCCTGCATCACCGCACGCAGGAAATCGCCCATCGCACGGGTCGCTTCGGCCTTGACCACGCCTGGTTGGGGCACAGCGATGGCATGGTCGGCCAGTGATGGCATGTGCAGCGGCACCCGCAGCAGGCCGCCATTGGCATGCGGATTGGCGCTCATGCGCCGAGCGCCCTGCGGCGTGCTGGCGCGCACACAGTCCAGCGGCGCCCCGGCCTGGTCGAACAGTTCCTCGGGGCGGTAGCTGCGCAGCCACTGCTCCAGCTGCCGGAGGTGGTCAGGATCCTCGGCCAGTCCGGCCAGCGGCACCTGGTGAGAGCGCCAGAAACCTTCAGTCTTCAACCCGTCCACTTCGCGTGGACCGGTCCAGCCCTTGGGACTGCGCAGGATGATCAGCGGCCAGCGCGGGCGCGCCTGTTGGCTGGCGCCCTCCGCGCGTGCAGCCTGCTGGATGGCGCCGATCCGCTGCATCGCCTGGTCGAGCACCACCGCCATGCGCTGGTGCATGGCCTCTGGTTCGTCGCCTTCCACCAGCATCGGCTCGTAGCCATAGCCGACGAACAGCGCGTGCAGTTCCTCCCCGGGCATCCGCGCCAGCACGGTGGGACTGGCGATCTTGTAGCCGTTGAGGTGCAGGATCGGCAACACCGCACCGTCATGGCGCGGATTGAGAAACTTGTTCGAGTGCCAGGCGGCGGCCAGCGGGCCGGTTTCGGCTTCGCCATCACCGATCACGCAGGCCACCACCAGGTCGGGGTTGTCGAATGCGGCGCCGAACGCGTGCGACAGCGCATAGCCCAGCTCCCCGCCTTCGTGGATCGAGCCTGGCACGTCGGGCGCGGCGTGGCTGGGGATTCCACCGGGGAAGGAGAACTGCCGGAACAGCCGCTGCATCCCCCGCTCGTCCAGCGACACCTCCGGATTGAGTTCGCTGTAGGTGCCTTCGAGGTAGGTGTTGGCCACCATCGCCGGACCGCCGTGCCCGGGACCGCACACATAGATGACGTTTGCATCGCGCGCGCGAATCACGCGGTTGAAGTGGGTGTAGATGAAGTTGAGCCCCGGCGAGGTACCCCAGTGGCCCAGCAGCCTCGGCTTCACATGCTCCAGCTTCAGCGGCTCGCGCAGCAGCGGGTTGTCGAGCAGGTAGATCTGGCCAACGGTCAGGTAGTTGGCTGCACGCCAATACGCTTGAAGCTGCTGCAGCTCGCTGGAGGACAGCTCGCTCGGCGAAAGCGCGGGCTCGTTTTGCTGGGGCATTGCTTCCTCCTTGGCGGGCGCCGCTGGGACTAGATGCGCATCACCGCATGCCCAATCGGCAGCGGTACTCTCGTGCACCCAGCTGGCTGTGAGCAGACCAAAGCCCAGAGTCGGATGTGTGGCTTCCATGACCATAGCCCTATCGGCGTAGGGGCATGTCACGAGTCGGGGCGGAGCGGGTCACGCAGCGGTGGCGCCTGGTGCGGGTCGAGAGGCTTCGGTGGCTCCACCAGCCGCGGTCGACCTGTTGCGCGCGCAGGCAGGACATCCACCAAGCACGCCCCATGGCAAGCAAGGGTGCGCAGGAAGCAGGAATCGTCGACCAGGAGAAGCGCGCGCTTGCCAGCTCGTTCTTGCAAGGCAGCCGCGAAGAATGCGAACCATCAACCAAAAGATGTGAGCCTTCTTGCCGGCTTCGTCCCTTGAAAATGGTGGGCCGTGATGGATTCGAACCGCGCCTCGACTACACCCGCACGCCGCTGCCTGGAACGCGCCGCAGCGCGCCAAGATGTTTTCCAATGAGCTTTGTGTGGTGGGCCGTGATG
>JAJAZJ010000036.1 GCA_026785795.1 Pseudoxanthomonas sp. | reverse complement strand
GATCATGCCTGCATCGACGCGCCCCGCGGACTTGCAGCCTGCTGAGCTGGCCGCGACAAGCACGGCCAGAAGTCCGATCCTCCATGCAGTGCTGTGCCACGAATGGCGGAAATCAGGCATCCAGCCTGACCAGCCAGCCATGCCGATCAGGCGCGTTGCCGTACTGGATCTCGGTCAGCTCCTTGCGCAATGACATGGTCACCTTGCCCGCGGCCGCGCTGAGATCGCCCACCGAGAAGTCCGTGCCCTTCAGCTGGCCGATCGGGGTCACTACCGCGGCTGTGCCGCAGGCGAACGCCTCCGTGATTTCGCCCGAGGCCACGCCGTCCCGCCATTCCTGCAGGGTCACCTTGCGCTCCACCACCTGCATGCCGCGATCGCGGGCCAGCTGCAGGATGCTGCTGCGGGTGATGCCTTCCAGGATGCTGCCGGACAGTTCGGGTGTGACCAGGCTGCCGTCCTTGAACACCAGGAACACGTTCATGCCGCCCAGTTCCTCCAGGTACTTGCCCTCCACCGGGTCCAGGAACAGCACCTGCGAGCAGCCTTGGGCAACGGCTTCGCGCTGCGGCAGCAGCGACGCGGCGTAGTTGCCGCCGCACTTGGCCGCGCCGGTGCCGCCCTTGGCCGCGCGCGCATAGTCGGTGGACAGCCAGATGGCGACCGGGGCCACGCCCTTGGCGAAATACGGACCGGCGGGGCTGGCGATCACGTAGTAGCTGGCCTTCTTCGCCGCGCGCACACCCAGGAACGCTTCGTCGGCGATCATGAAGGGGCGGAAATACAGGCTGGTCTCCACCTCGCCCGGCACCCAGTCGCCGTCAACGGCGATCAGCTGGCGCAGTGATTCCACGAACTCTGCCACCGGCAGTTCCGGCAGCGCCAGGCGCCTGGCCGAACGCTGCAGGCGCGCACCGTTGGACTGTGGGCGGAAGGTCCAGATGGAGCCATCGGCATGGCGATAGGCCTTGATGCCTTCGAATATTTCCTGGCCGTAGTGCAGCACCGCGGCCGCCGGATCCAGCAGCAGCGGGCCATAGGCGCGCACCTCCGCGCCGTGCCAGCCCTGCTCGCTGTCCCAGCGGATCGCGACCATATGGTCGGTGAAGTACTTGCCGAAACCGGGTGCGGCCAGCATGGCCTGGCGCTCGGCCGGCGTCCTTGATTTGTCCGAATGGGTGACGCGGTAGCTCAATGGGGTGGCAGTGCTCATCAAGTACGTTCCTTCCTCTGCAGTAGGTATGACGGGAATGGCGCCACCGGCCAAGGTTCAAAGCATCCCGGTTTCCAGCTTGGCGGCTTCGGACATCATGTGCCGGCCCCACGGCGGATCAAACACCAGCTCCACCTCCGCTTCGGTGACTGTGGGGATCAGTTCCAGCTTGCTGCGCACGTCGTCCACCAGCGTCTCACCCATGCCGCAGCCTGGCGCGGTGAGGGTCATCTTCACGTCCACCAGTCGGGTGCCGTCTTCGCGCAGGCTGAGGTTGGCTTCGTAGACCAGGCCCAGGTCGACGATATTGAACGGGATTTCGGGGTCGAAGCAGGTGCGCAGCTGGCGCCAGACCAGGGCTTCCACTTCGTCGTCGCTGGCGTTGTCGGGCAGCGTGAGTGATTCGGCCGGCTCCTTGCCGATGGCGTCACCATCCTGGCCGGCGATGCGGAACAGGTTGCCCTCCACGAACACGGTGTAGCTGCCGCCCAAGGCCTGGGTGATGTAGCCATAGCTGCCCGCCGGCAGGGTGACGTTGTCGCCCTGGGGGACCAGGACGGCGGCGCAATCGCGCTCGAATTGGACGGGTTCACTGCTGCGGGAGTACATGATGACTACATGGGGGCAGCGCCGGGGCGCGCAAGCGGCCATTTTAGCGCGTTGCGCCCCCGGCCATGCGCGCAGCGCGGCAGGAGGCCTGGAATACAGCGTTCCGGCGGGTTTCGCGGGCAGGCCGGGCCCAGTACGGCGCGGCGGCACAGTATCCTGTGCCGTCCCGTTGGAACACCGATGCCCGCCACTACCCCACCCCTTCGCTCAGCCTGGCTTGCTCCGGTGCTGCTGCTGCTCGGCAGCCTTTTCTTTATTGCAATCTGGATCCTGCTGGCGCTGTACACCGGGCGCCCGTCGAGCTGGATGGCGGTAATTGCTGCGCTGGACGCCGCCGTGATCCTGCGCATCACCGGCGTGCGGCCAGGCGCCGCGCGCGCCGCGTGGGCGGTGTTGGCCACGCTGGCGATGATCGTGGTGGCCAACTGGGGGATCATCGTGGTGCAGATGGGCGTCACCATGGGCCTGAACCCGTGGGATTCGGCGCTGAAACTCGGCCTGGACCATGCGTGGACGCTGGCGGGATTGGCCAACCATGCGGCCGACCTGGCGTGGATGGCGTTGGCGCTGGTGGTGGCCGTGGTGGCTGCACGCTGACGTCGGCAATGGTGTTGAGGCGTCATCAGGAGTGGAGTCGCCCGGGTAAGGCCCAAGGCCGCACCCGGGGATTGTCACGAAACGTGGAGCGCCCCGGGTGCGCTTCGCTTACCCGGGCTACGCCGGCCGAAGCTTGCACAATGTGGCCAGAACGGAGGGCGGGTCTTGACCCGCCATGGGCGAAGTCACGATGTGCACGTCGCAGATTGCAATTACCAAGGAACGCTTTGCGGCTTCCGAATGATATGCGGCGGGCCGGGGCCCGCCCTATGGTCTCTATGAGTACAATGAGCCTGCATCGCAGTTGCCATGCAATGTCGCTCAAAATACGAACTGTACTCGGCTGAAGTTTCCTGTAGGAGCGGCCCATGGCCGTGAGCTCTTTATCTTCATTCCGAGTCGCGAGCGCCCACGTGCACATACCGACAACAAACGAAGGGCGGGTCTTGACCCGCCATGGGCGAAGCCAGGATGCGCACGTCGCGAGTCGCAATTGCCAAGGAACGCTTCGCGGCTTCCGAACGATATGCGGCGGGCCGGGGCCCGCCCTATGAGCTCTACAACCGCAAGCGGCTGCAGAGCACGCTGGGCTACCGCTCATCGACCCAGTCAGAGATGATGGCAACGGTGCCTAATTAAACTGTCCGAGGAAATGAAGGTAGTCCAGTTCGCCGCCCCGCCGCGGCAGCGCCACTTCAGTTCGAAGGGCCAGACCGCCGCAGCCGCATCAGCTCCGTCTGATCGCGCCATTTTCCGCGCGAAAACAGTCCCACCGGTTCGGCATAGGCCGAGACGTCAACCAGCGGGTTCTGGCGCAACAGGACGAAATCGGCATCCATGCCCGGCTCGATCGCCCCCAGACGGTCGCCGAAACCGAAAACACGGGCCGGCGTCAGCGTCGCGGACTGCAGCACCTCCAGCGGGCTCAGTCCCGACAGCTGCAACAGCTCCAATTCCACGGCCAGGGACGCCCCCGCCGTGCCGCAGAAGGCCGGCGCGTCTGTGCCTGCCAAGATCGGCAGTCCGGATGCGTGCACTATTTCCATCAGTGCGTTTCCCGCCGCCACATAGGCGGCCTCGCCGACCGGGTCGTTCTCGCTGAAGGCGGCGAGATACAGCTCGCACGTCTCGCGCTGCGCGGGCAGCAGGTCGGCCACCAGCCGTCTTGCGGTCGCGGGGGGCAGGAAAGTGGCCGTCAGGGTCGGGGTAATGGCCAGGCCCGCGTCTGCCGCCCTGCGGAACATCGCCACGCAGGCGTCGCGGTCGATGTCGGCGACAAACGCCGTGAAGATGGCCGGCAGGGTTTCCCCCGAGCCTCTGAACCGGGCGGCGATGATCCGCTCGAAATAGGCGTCCGGATCGACGTCACAGCCCGCGAAGGTCGACGTTTCCAGATGTTCGACAGTGGCTAGTCCCAGCCGCGCCTGTGCATCCAGCGGCGCGCCCGGCTGGGCGTGACCAGCGACGCGCAGGCCCTGAGCGCGGGCCGCCTCCATCAGCACGGCCATCGGCCCGGGCTCGAACCCGGCATAGATCTTGATCAGGTCGGCACCCGCCCCCGCCGTGTCGCGGACCGCCGTCTCGATCTCTGCAGCATCGCCGACGATCCGCTGCTGGCTCTTGTCGCCATAGGGCAGTTCGAACGCCCAGAAGGGCGGACCACTGGCTAGAATCACCGGCAGGTCGGGTGACTTTGCACCGGCCCTGAACGCGGTCAGCGCCCGGGCCGAGGAGCCCATGTCCCGGACATGGGTCACCCCGTAGGACAGCAACACCGGCGCGGTCCTCAGAGCGCTATCCGCGTCATCCTGCAACAGATGGATGTGAGCGTCCCACAGGCCGGGAATGGCGTAGGCCCCCTGACCGTCGACCTCAAGATCTGCCGCATACGGAGTCGAAGCGTCCGCGATCGCCGCAATGCGGTCGCCCCGGATCAGAAGGGTGCGGTCGGCCAGCACCCGACCTCTGCGCGTATCCACGACATGGACGTTTCGAATCGCGAGGTCCGCACGCATCGGCATGGGGGGTGTCGCACAGGCCGCCAGGCCCACCGTGAGCGACAAAGCCAGAGACGTGATGATGGCCCTCATTGGAGGATGTACTGTTTTGGGCACGGGGCTACGTCTCCAGAGTTGACGGGGAGCAGCGTGCCACGCAGCTTAGCAAAAAAGGGGTCAGGTTGGACTACCCCTTTTTTGACAAGTCCGCAGGACCCTGCTCGGCCCGCTGCCAGGAATCAGCAAGAAATGGCCACCGGAGGCGAGACGGCGCGGCCCCGCGATCCCGAAATTCAACTCACGAGCGTTCGCCCGAAACAGGCGCTTGCGCGACCACCGCCTAATCGCCAGGCTGTTCGATAAGAGGGTTTGAAGTTCCTATGCGTTAGATGCCCGCTCCTTGAGCAGTTTACAAAATGATCACCGCCGTGGCCGCAATTTGAGACCAGGCGCACCGCGCCCCTTGGCGCGATCTCGATTTTGCGAACCGTTCAGGGCATCGGCGGCATCGCTGACCGAAGCGCCATGCTGCTCAATCTGCAGCTGACCTCGGGCGCCTGGGGTCTGCACCACACCGGGACCCGCCGAAAGCAAGCGGGCTCGAGCCTCTGACACAAGCGCCACGCTGACCAATCTGCTGATGCTGGCCCTAGGGGCCTGGGGTCTGCACTACACCTGGACCCGCCGGAAACAAGCGGGCTCGAGCTTGTTTTTCGACTTCGCGTCGCCGGTTCGCCACCCGAAGTTCTACCTCTTCGCCGTGGGCTTGCGGCTCGTGATCTTTGGCTTGTGCTTCGGTACCGGGGCATATGGGCTGGTTTTCGGCATAACAGACTGAGGGTGCTGCATGCCCACATCGTGGCCACTGCGGGCAGAAAAGGGCGCAGGTTCATTTATCCGGACCAACCCGGGTGCGCTTTGCTTACCCGGGCTACGCTGGCTGACAGCTCTCATGCGGATATTCCACACGCCTCAATGCCCACCATCCAGCGCTTTCAACTCACTCACCAGCGCACTGGCCATCTCCGCGCCGTCGCCGTACAGCATGCGCGTGTTGTCGGCGTAGAACAGGGCGTTTTCGATGCCGGCGAAACCGGTGCCCTTGCCGCGCTTGATGACCACGGTGTTCTTGCTGTTCACCACGTCCAGGATCGGCATGCCGTAGATGGGTGAAGCCGGGTCGGTCCTGGCCACGGGGTTGACCACATCATTGGCGCCAATCACCAGCGACACGTCGGTGTTGGGGAACTCGGGGTTGATATCGTCCATGTCCACGATCAGGTCATAGGGCACGCCGGCCTCGGCCAGCAGCACGTTCATATGGCCCGGCATACGCCCGGCCACCGGGTGGATGGCGAACTTCACCTTCACCCCGCGCTCCATCAGCTTCTGCGCCAGCTCCCAGATCTTGTGCTGCGCCTGGGCCACCGCCAAGCCATACCCGGGCACGATCACCACGCGCTCGGCGAAGCCCATCATTGCGGCCACGTCGCCGGCCTCGATGGGCTTCTGCGCACCGCTGATCTCCTGCGCCTCGCCGCTGCTGCCGCCAAAGCTGGAGAACAGCACGCCGCTGATCGGCCGGTTCATGGCCTTGGCCATCAGGCGGGTCAGCAGGATGCCCGCAGCGCCCACCATCATGCCGGCGATGATCAGGGTCTCGATGCCCAACACGTAGCCTTCGAACGCCACCGCCAGGCCGGTCAGCGCGTTGTACAGCGAAATCACCACCGGCATGTCCGCGCCGCCGATGGGCAGGGTCATCAACACGCCCAGCGCCAGCGCGCTGACGAAGAACGCAATGATCCACGGCACGCCCAGCGTGGTGATGGCCATGATGCCCAGCGCCACCGTCAGCAGCGCAATGCAGGCGTTGAAGATCTGCATGCCCGGGAAGGTGTAGCGCCTGTCCATGCGCCCGTCCAGCTTGGCCCAGGCGATGATCGAGCCCGACAGCGATACCGCGCCGATCAGCGAACCGAGCATGGCCAGCACCAGGATCGTGCGCGACGGCGCCATGCCTGCGCCCGAGAAGCGCAGCAGCTCCACCGCGCCGATGGCCGCGGCCGAGCCACCTCCCATGCCGTTGTAAAGCGCCACCATCTGCGGCATGTCGGTGATGGCCACGCGCTTGGCGGAGATCCACGCCACCGTGGTGCCTACCAGCACCCCGAGGAAGATCAGCAGGTGGTTGTGCAGCCCGGGCATGAGGAACGTGGCCACGGTGGCGATCAGCATGCCCAGCCCGGCCCAGCGGATGCCGCTGCGCGCGGTCACCGGCGAGGCCATGCGCTGCAGGCCCAGCAGGAACAGCACCGCGGCGACCAGGTAGCTGGTCTTCACCAGCACGGTCAACAGCTCCACCGCCGTCCAGCTCATGGCTTGGATTCCTGCCGCGCGGCCGGCTTCCTGGAGGTCTTGAACATGTCCAGCATGCGTTCGGTAACCACGTAGCCACCGGCGGCATTGCCTGCGCCCAGCACCACGGCAATGAAGCCGATGGTCTTTTCCAGGGTGGTGTCGGCATGCCCCAGCACCACCATGGCGCCGACCATGACGATGCCGTGGATGAAGTTGGAGCCCGACATCAGCGGGGTATGCAGGATCACCGGGACCCGGGAAATGATCACGTGGCCGGCAATGGCCGCCAGCATGAAGATGTACAGGGCCACGAATACGTCGTCGGTCATCCAGCGTCTCCCAGGGCACCCCGCCCTGCCGCATCATAACCGTCCCCTGAATCCGTGCGCAGCGCGGTCAACCGGCGGCCTGCCCCTGCGTTTGTTCCCGTGCACGGCCCTCCCAACCAAGGACAACGCCATGAAGAACATGCATCTGCTGACCCTGGCCGTAGTACTGCTGGGCACCACGGGCACCGCGCTTGCAGCCGACCGGGGCGACCGCGTCGACCAGCGCCTGGACAACAAGGGCAATCGCGTGGAGACCCGGCTGGACAACAGGGGCGACCGCATCGATAGCCGTTACGACACCCGCGCCGACCGTGCCCAGAGCGCCGGTTACGAACGGGTAGCCGATCGCCTGGACGCACGCGGCAATCGCGTCGACAGCCGCCTGGACACCAGGGGAGAAGTGGCCAACGACCGCCTTGACCGCATTGGCGACCGCGTTGACCGCCGCTGGGACCGCAGGCACTAAGCTGTGCGGGTGAGCACCGCCGCTATTCAGGACCAGGACACTCCAGTAATGCCGCCGGTTGCGGTATCGCTGGAGGTGTTCCTGGCTGAGGTCGGTAACCGCGCATTCAGTTTCGCTGAAGCCGGCCTGCGCAACCGCGATGATGCGCTGGATGCGGTGCAGGATGCGATGATGAAAATGCTGGGCTATCGTGAACGCCCCCCTGCGGAATGGACGCCGCTGTTCTGGAGCATCCTGCGGCGCAGGATTATCGACCTGCAGCGGCGCGGCAACATCCGCCTGCGCTGGCTGGCCCCGGCCAGCGAACGCAGCGAGGACAGCCAGATCGACTGGGCCGATTCCGCCGCCGGCCCGTCGCAATCGCACGACCAGCGCG
>JAJAZJ010000035.1 GCA_026785795.1 Pseudoxanthomonas sp. | reverse complement strand
GATGTACACCCTCTTCCTTTCGCCAAAGGCGAAGGGGAGAGTCGCAGAGGGGTGCTCTTGATCCTGGCGCTGTTGTTTTTTTCGTCCGCGATCGCAAGGCAATGAAACCAACGACAAGAGCTGGAGCGCCCGCTGCCGACTTCTCCCCAAAGCTATTCCCGTGCCACAAGCAATATCAGAAAAACAGACAGCAAACCGCAGCTCCCTGTCCCACGTCGAATGCGGTTTCTGTTTCGTGCCCTGAAACCCCCGGTCGCTCTGCAAGACCGGTTCCATCCACCCGCGGGGCGCACCCACCCAGGAGCCTGCATGAAACTAATCACCGCCATCATCCGACCGTTCAAGCTGGACGAGGTTCGAGAATCCTTGTCGCAGGCGGGCGTGACCGGCATTACCGTCACCGAGGTCAAGGGTTTTGGTCGGCAGAAGGGCCACACCGAGCTGTACCGCGGCGCCGAGTACGTGGTTGATTTCCTGCCCAAGATCAAGATCGAAACCGTGGTCGCCGACGAGCGCCTGGATGCGGTGATCGAGGCCATCCAGCAGGCGGCCGGCACCGGCAAGATCGGCGACGGCAAGATCTTCGTCACCGCTGTCGACCAGGTCGTTCGCATCCGCACCGGTGAAGTCGGCGGGGACGCACTCTAACCCCACTCGGAGCCCCCCCTATGAAGACTCGGCTTTTCTCCGGGTGGAAAACCCGACTGCAAGTGATGTGCCTGGCAGCCGTATGCTGCTTGGCACTGGGTAGTGGATTCAGCGCCATGGCGCAGAACAGCGCGGCAGTCACGGCTGCAGCCGTGACCACGCCGAGCAAGCCCGCCGAAACCGTTCCCGCTGCAACCGATACCGCGGTCGCGGCCCCAGGCGAAGCGGCTGCAGTACTTCAAGCACCGGCCGACGTGGTAGCTGCCAAAGCCGCTCCCGCAGAAGAGGCTCCTGCGCCCACCATCAGCAAGGCCGATACGGTCTGGGTGCTGGTATCCGCGGCGCTGGTGATCTTCATGACCCTGCCTGGCTTGGCCCTGTTCTACGGTGGCCTGGTGCGCAGCAAGAACGTGCTCTCGATCCTGGTGCAGAACCTGGTGGTGTTCTCGCTGGTCGCCGTGCTGTGGGCGCTGTATGGCTACAGCCTGGCCTTCACCGAAGGTAACGCGTTCATTGGTGGCTGGGATCGCCTGTTCGCCAACGGCCTGAATGCGTCGTCCATCGGCGCAACCTTCACCAAGGGCGTGTACATCCCGGAACTGGCGTTCTTCGTGTTCCAGGGCGCGTTTGCCGGCATCACCTGCGCACTCATCGTCGGTGCCTTCGCCGAACGCGTGAAGTTTGCCGGCGTGCTGCTGTTCACCGTGCTGTGGTTCACCTTCGCCTACCTGCCGATGGCGCACATGGTCTGGTTCTTCCCCGGCCCGGATGCCTTTACCGACGCCGAAGCAGCCACCACGGCGCTGTCCAAGTCGGGCTTCCTGTTTGCCAAGGGCGCGCTGGATTTCGCCGGCGGTACCGTCGTGCACATCAACGCCGCCGTCGCGGGCCTGGTGGGTGCGTACGTCATCGGCAAGCGCACCGGCTACGGGCGTGAGGCGATCAAGCCGCACAACCTGACCCTGACCATGATCGGCGCCTCGATCCTGTGGTTTGGCTGGTTCGGTTTCAACGCCGGTTCGGCGCTGGAAGCCGGTGGCGTGGCGGCGATCGCCTTCGTCAACACCTTCCTGGCTACGGCCGCGGCGGTGGTGGCGTGGACGCTGGCGGAATGGATGACCAAGGGCAAGCCGTCGCTGCTTGGCGCAGCTTCGGGCGCGGTGGCCGGACTGGTCGCCATCACCCCGGCGGCCGGCTTCGTCGGCCTGAACGGTGCACTGGCCATTGGTGCCATCGCCGGCGCGCTGTGCCTGTGGGGCGTGACCGGGCTGAAGAAGCGGCTCGGCGCGGACGACAGCCTGGACGTGTTTGGCGTGCACGGGGTTGGCGCTATCACCGGCGCACTGCTGACCGGCGTGTTCGCGGCACCTTCGCTCGGCGGCGCGGGCATCTGGGAATACATTACCGAAACCGCGCTGCCTGAGTACAGCATCGCGAGCCAGGTCTGGATCCAGGCCCAGGGCGTGCTGGTCACCATTGCGCTTTCGGGTACGGTGGCGCTGCTCGCGTTCCTGATCGTCAAGTACACCGTCGGCCTGCGGGTCAGCGAAGAGGCCGAGCGCGAAGGCCTGGACATCACCTCGCACGGCGAAGCGGCTTACGAGGCCTAACGGGCCGCGCGGGGCAGTCTTGCACTAAACTGGTGCAATGATGCCTCCGAGTCCTCCGCTACCCGCCACCGACGCGCTGCGCACGGCGGTCGCCTGGACCGACGCCGCGGGGCAGATACTCGGGGTCAATCCTGCTTTTGCGCGCTGGCTGGGCGTGAGCGCGCGGCGCTTGATCGGCCAGCCGCTGGCCGCCCTGGAGATGGACGGTGATGCCATGGCCCGGCTGTTCGACAGCAAGCGGGTGCAGGATCCGCTGGACATGGATCGCGATGTCCTGCGCCTGCACCGCATGGCGCTGGGATTGCCCGGTGAGCCCCCCTGCTTCGCCGAGGGCTGGCTGTCGCGGCTGGATGCAGGCGGCTGGCTGCTGGAAGCGCACCCGGTGGATGAATTCCCTACCGTCGATCCTGCCCGGGTGCTGCCCGGTGCGGTGGCTGCGGCCCTCAAGGGCCTGGCCCATGAACTACGCAACCCGCTGGCCGGCCTGAAGGGCGCCGCACAGCTGCTGGCGCGCCGCGCGCAGCACCGCGACGGCAACGAAGACGAGCGCGAGCTGATTGCACTGGTTGAATCAGAGGTTGAGCGCCTGAATGGCCTGCTGGACCAGCTGCTTTCGCCAGCGCCACAGCGCCCGCACGCCGTGCTCAATATCCACGTGGTGCTGGAGCGCGTGCTGCGCCTGGCTGAAACCGAAGGCGGCTGGTCGGTGCGGGTGCAGCGCGACTACGACCCCAGCATTCCCGAATTCGACGGCGATGCCGACCGCCTGACCCAGGCAGCCTGGAATCTGGTGCGCAATGCGATCCAGGCCGGGGCCGCCAGCGTGACCCTGCGTACCCGGGTGGAGCACGCGGTGCGCATTCATGACCAGCTGCACGCGATGGCCCTGCGCATGGAGATCATCGATGACGGCAGTGGCGTGCCGGAGGAACTGGCCGAACACCTGTTCCTGCCGCTGGTCAGTGGCCGCGCCGAGGGCAGCGGACTGGGCCTGGCGCTGGCCCACCAGGTGGCGCGTGAGCACCGCGGTTCACTGAGCTACCGCTCGCGTCCCGGACACACCGTGTTCACCCTGCTGCTGCCGCATCCGCAATCGCATTCGCAGGAGCCGCCGCATGTCCATTGATCCCGCCAATTTCGCCCCGGCTGCAGCCAGCGCGCCGCGCATCTGGGTGGTGGACGACGATCGCTCGGTCCGCTTCGTGCTGGCCACGGCGCTGCGCGATGCCGGCTACGCCGTCGATGGATTCGACAGCGCAGACCCGGTGCTGCAGGCGCTGGCGGCGCGCGGTGCGCCGGACCTGCTGTTCACCGACGTGCGCATGCCCGGCGACAGCGGGCTGCTGCTGCTGGACAAGCTCAAGCGGGCGTACCCGCAGCTGCCGGTGATCGTGATGTCGGCCTATACCGACGTGGCCAGTACCGCAGGCGCATTCCGCGGCGGCGCCCACGAATTCCTGTCCAAGCCGTTCGACCTGGACGACGCCGTTGCCCTGGCCGCCCGCAGCCTGCCCGGGGTGCCGGCAGGCGGTGCGATCGTGCCTGGCCGAGCACAGGTCGGCAAGGGCAGCGCCGAGCTGATCGGCGACAGCCCGGCGATGCGCGCGCTGTTCCGCGCAATCGGTCGGCTGGCCCAGGCCCCGCTGTCGGTGCTGGTCACGGGTGAAACCGGCACCGGCAAGGAGCTGGTCGCGCGTGCGCTGCACCGTGAATCGCCGCGTGCGCGCAAGCCCTTCATCGCGCTCAATACCGCGGCCATCCCGGCTGAACTGCTGGAAAGCGAACTGTTCGGCCACGAGGCAGGCGCCTTCACCGGCGCGCAGCGGCGCCACGTTGGCCGCTTCGAGCAGGCTGACGGTGGCACCCTGTTCCTGGATGAAATCGGCGACATGCCGCTGCCGCTGCAAACCCGCCTGCTGCGGGTGCTGGCAGAAGGGGAATTCTTCCGCGTGGGTGGCCGCGAGCTGATTCGAGTCGACGTGCGCGTGATTGCGGCCACCCACCAGGACCTGGAAGCGCTGGTGGTTGAAGGACGCTTCCGCGCCGACCTGCTGCATCGCCTGGACGTGGTGCGGCTGCAGCTGCCGCCGCTGCGAGAGCGTCGCGGCGACGTGCCCCGGCTTGCGGAGAATTTCCTGGCCATTGCAGCAAGCAAGCTCGGCGCGCCTGCCAAGCGCTTTGCAGTTCCCGCGATGGAGGCGATGCGCGGCCACGACTGGCCGGGCAACGTGCGCGAGCTGGAGAACGTCTGCTGGCGGCTGGCCGCGCTGGCCCCGGGCGAGACCATCACTGCCGCTGACATGCGCGGTGCCCTGTCCAGCGGTTTGTCCATCGCCCCGCAGGGGAAGGAATGGGATCACGCGCTGGCCGCGTGGGTGCAGGCGCGCCTGGCCGAAGGCGCGGATCATCTGCATGCCGAGGCCCGTGAGCGTTTTGACCACACGCTGTTGGAGGTGGCGCTTGAGTTCACCCATGGCCGCCGCGCCGAGGCTGCACAGCGGCTGGGCGTAGGTCGCAACACGCTGACCCGCAAGCTCGGTCCGGGGCGTGCGCGGCGCTGAGGCGCGTGGATCTTGGCGCTACGCGCGTGCATGCGGTCGCCGGAATTCATCGCCCCTTACGTCGAGCGAGGGTACAGTTACCAGCCACCCCATTCGGAAAACTGCCATGCGCCTCTTGCTGCTCGCTGCCGCTGCCACGCTTCTCGCCACTGCGTGCAGCACTACGCCACCGACCCCCACGCTGAGCACCGCAAAAATGGCCTTGGCCAACCTGGCGTCTTCGTCCGGTAGCCTGGTCAGCGGCAAGGTCACGCTGGTGCCAATGGGTGCGGGCGTGCACCTGACCGGAACCGTGGGCGGGCTGCCGCCCAACAGCATCCACGGCTTCCACGTTCACGAGAAAGGCGACTGCAGCGCGGTCGATGCCAGCAGTGCCGGTGCCCACTTCAACCCGCGCGACAGCACGCATGGTCGTGCCGGCGCCAAAGCACACCACGCTGGCGACATAGACAACCTGACCAGCGATGCGCGTGGCCTCGCCACCGTGAACGTGCACCTGAACGGCGTGACCCTGGGCGGCGGTGCCATAAACGATATCGCCGGGCGGGCGCTGGTGGTACATGCCGTTGCGGACGACTACGTCAGCCAGCCCACCGGCAATGCCGGCGCCCGCGTGGCCTGCGGCGTAATCAGGGCCACGCCGTAGTTCGGGCCGACTGCGAGCTGCCCGAGGGCGCTGCCTTGGTGTATCGGTTGGCGACACTTGCGCTCGCACCGCTCCTGTATTTCCAGGGCAGCTCGGCGCGCCGTTCCATCCCGCGGCTTCCTGAGCCGCCGGGAGAGCGACAAGGCTCGACAGGCTCGGGGCCTAGGCTGCGGCTTTTGGTTTTTGGCGATTCGGCGGCGGCCGGGGTGGGTGCGGCACATCAGGATGAAGCCTTGCTGGGCCGCCTAGTTGAAGCGCTATCGGTGAATTTCACCGTTGAATGGCACCTTGTTGCAAATACCGGCGCGACGACGGCTTCGGCGCTGGTGCATCTGCAGAGCCTGGAGGCCGGTCCTTTCGACATCGCCATCACCTCTCTTGGCGTCAATGATGTCACCGCAGGGATAACAACGAAACTTTGGCTCGCACAACAGGCTGAACTTCGCGAGACCCTACGCACTCGCTTCGGAGTCGCGCATCTGATTGTGTCTGGCTTACCGCCACTTCACGGATTCCCTGCGCTACCCCAGCCGTTGCGCTGGTATCTGGGTTCGAAAGCCCAGGAATTCGATCAGGACCTGCGGCGTGCGTTGGACGCAGCGGACGGAGTGTGGTTTCTGAGCCTTCGATTTACCGAGGATGCCCGACTGATGGCAGCCGATGCGTTTCATCCAGGCCCGGAGGTTTACCGTGAATGGGCGCGTAGAGCGAGTGTGATTG
>JAJAZJ010000034.1 GCA_026785795.1 Pseudoxanthomonas sp. | reverse complement strand
TTGCGCACTTCGGCCACGTCCTGCGACTCGATATTGGCAATGCCGATGAAGTGCCGGGTCAGCCTGCCGCCGTCATCCAGCACCGGGAAGAATTTCTGGTTGGCTTCCATGGTCGCCACCAGTGCTTCCTGCGGCACCGCCAGGAATTCCGCATCGAAGCTGCATAGCACCGCCGCGGGCCACTCCACCAGGCAGTTGACCTGCTCCAGGTTGTCGGCGGTGATGCGCGCCACGCCGCCGACCGTCGCCGCAGCGTCCTGCACCTGCTGCTCGATGCGCATGCGTCGCTCGTCCGGATCCACCAGCACGTGTGCAGCGCGCAACGCGTCCACGTATCCGCCCGGCTGCCCGATCCAGACCGGCTTGTCGTACTGGAAACGGTGGCCGTGGCTCATGCGGTCGCTGCGCACGCCCAGCACTTCGGCTTCCACCACCGCATCGCCCAGCAGCAGCACCAGCCAGTGGACCGGCCGGGCGAATGCGTAGTCGTGGTCACCCCAGCGCATCGGCTTGGGAATGGGCATCGCCGCGATGGACTCGCGAATGATCTCCGGCAACAGGTCCGCCGTGCTCGCGCCCGGCGAGTTGGAGCGATGCACGAAACGCTCGCCCTTGGGGTCGGTGGCGCGCTCCAGCTGCGTCCAGTCGATGCCGGCCTTCGCGGCGAAACCCTGCAGCGCCCTGGTCGGCTGGCCGTCCGCGTCCAGCGCGATATTCAGGTAAGGGCCCAGCACTTCCGAACGCTGCTCCGGCTGCTGCGTCGCCACGCCGGGCAGCCACACCGCCAGCCGGCGCGGGGTGTACAGCGGCTTGGCGTGGGTGCGGTCGAAGTCGATGCCGCGCCTCTGCAGCGCGTCGAGAATGCCATCGAAGAACGCCTGGGCCAGCCCGGGCAGGGCCTTGACCGGCAGTTCTTCGGTGCCGAGTTCAATCAGCAGGGATTTCATTTCACTCATTGCGAAAAACCTTGCAGTTGCTGGATCCCTTCTCCCGCTTGCGGGAGAAGGTGGCGCGGAGCGCCGGACGAGGGCATTGGGATGCACGCCGAGGATGCCCCCATCCGCCTTGCGGACACCTTCCCCCGCCGGCGGGGGAAGGGCTGATCATGCTGCGTCTTTCTTCGACCCGGGGAAGCCCAGCTTCTCGCGCTGCGCGTAATACGCTTCGGCCACCGCCTGTGCGAGCTTGCGCACGCGCAGGATGGTGCGCTGGCGTTCGGTCACCGAGATCGCGCGGCGTGCGTCCAGCAGGTTGAAGCAGTGGCTGGCCTTGCACACCTGCTCGTAGGCGGGCAGCGGCAGGCCGGCTTCGACCAGCTTCACCGACTCGGCCTCGCAGGCGTCGAAGCGGTGGAACAGCTCGGCCACGTCGGCCACTTCGAAGTTGTAGGTGCTCTGCTCGACTTCGTTCTGGTGGTACACATCGCCATAGGTAACCACGCCGTGCGCGCCTTCGGTCCAGACCAGGTCGTAGACGTTGTCCACGTTCTGCAGGTACATGCACAGACGTTCCAGACCATAGGTGATCTCGCCCAGCACCGGCCGGCATTCCAGCCCGCCGGCCTGCTGGAAGTAGGTGAACTGGGTGACCTCCATGCCGTTCAACCACACTTCCCAGCCCAGGCCCCAGGCGCCCAGCGTGGGCGATTCCCAGTTGTCCTCGACGAAGCGCAGGTCGTGCACGCGCGGGTCGATACCCAATGACTTCAAGGAATCCAGGTATAGCTCCTGGATATTGTCCGGGTTGGGCTTCATCACCACCTGGTACTGGTAGTAGTGCTGCAGGCGATTGGGGTTTTCGCCGTAGCGGCCGTCGGTGGGGCGGCGGCAGGGCTGTACGTAGGCCGCGCTCCAGGGCTCGGGCCCCAAAGCACGCAGGAACGTGGCCGGATGGAAGGTGCCCGCGCCGATCTCGATGTCGAGCGGCTGGATCAGCACGCAGCCCTGAGCCGCCCAGTAGGCGTTGAGGGTCTGGATCACTGCCTGGAAGGTCGGGCCGGTCATCGCGTCTTCGTGCACTGCGGAAAAGCGGCCTAGTATACGGGGAAGCCCCTGATACGCCTTGGTTTCCAGCCTCTGGACGCCCGCGTCCAAGCCCCGCTCCTGATCATCGAACGCGGCCAGCCGGTCCAGTCGCTACGTTCCTCCTGGCCGCTTGCCATGCTGGGTACGCGCCGCCGCCGGCCCGAAAGCAAACGCGGCTTTGGTGCCGGGGACGTGACGGCGGCTCCACAGACGCGCAAACTATTGCGGCGCTTCGTAGTGCGCGCGCGCCAGTAGCCGCCGCGCTGAGCGACCCTGTTACCCCCAACTGCAACGGAAATACTGCATGTCAACGATCAACAAGGTGCCGCCCAGCGCCGGTGCGGAATGGCTGATGTCCGGGTTTGCCCTGCTGCGCAAGGCGCCGCTGGCGCTTGGCCTGTTAGGCTTGGCCTGGGGCCTGCTGTCGCTGCTGGGCGTGCAGCTGATGGCGGCCAACGCCAGCCTGGGACTGCTGGTCCAGTTCCTGATCGGACTGATTGGCCCGCTGCTGTTCGCCGGCCTGCTGTGGGCGGTGCGCGAGGTCGACCAGGGCCGCGCCGCGCAGCTTTCTGACCTGTTCCGCTTCACCCGCGGCGAGCGCACCGGTAGCGTGCTGACCACCCTGCTGCCGCAGGTGGCGGCAGTGCTGGTGCTGGGCCTGCTGCTGGTGCTGATGATCGGGCCGGCCGGACTGCAGCAGCTGGCCGATGCAATGGTCAAGCTGCAGGAAACCGCGCAGTCCGGCGGCCAGCCCGACCCCGACCTGATCCGCAGCCTGCCGGTGGGCCGGCTGTTCCTGTGGATGCTGATCCTGTTCGCGGTGCTGATCGCGGTCAGCCTGTTCACCTTCGTGGCCGTGCCGCAGATCATTTTCGGCGGCAGCAGCGGCTTTGCGGCCATGCGCCGCAGCCTGGACGCCTGCGTGCACAACCTGCTGGCCATGGTGGTGTTCTACGTGCTGCTGTTCATCTCCCTGTTCGCGCTCAGCTTCGGCCTCCAGCTACTGTCGATGGTGGTTCAGCTGGTCGCCGGCCAGACCGCGGCGGTCTGGATCTCCAACCTGCTGCTGATGGCGGTGCTGATGCCGCTGCTGGCCGGTGCGGTGTACACCGCATGGCGGCAGATGTTCGGCGCAACTGAAGCCGCCCCGGCCATCGAAGCTGCGGCGCCACCGACGCATTTCGAAGCCTGAAACCCTGCGGGTACTGCGGTCAGCTGGTTTCTTCCGCAGTGCGCGGCTTTACCCAGCTTGCGGCCACGATGCCTACTTCATAGAGCAGGTACATGGGGATGGCCAGCATCAGCTGTGACACCACGTCAGGCGGGGTGATGATGGCCGCCACCACGAACACGCCGACCAGCGCATAGCCGCGGAATTCGCGCAGCTGGGCCGGGGTGACCCAGCCCAGCAGCACCAGGATCACCAGCGCCACCGGCAGCTCGAAGCTGGCCCCGAAGGCGAAGAAGATCATCAGCACGAAATCCAGGTAGGAATTCGCATCCGGGGTGATGGCGATGACGTCGGGCTTGAACTCCATCAGAAAGCCGAACACGGTGGGCAGCACCAGGAAATAGGCGAACGCACAGCCGGCATAGAACAGCAGCACCGCCGAACCCAGCAGCGGCAGGGCCAGGCGCTGCTCGCGCTTGTACAGCCCCGGTGCCACGAACGCCCAGGCCTGGTACAGCAGCCACGGCACTGCCAGGAACAGCGCGACGAAGAAGGTGAGTTTGAGCGGCGCGAAGAATGCGCCGGCAGGATTGATTGCAATCAGGGTCTGGCCGGCGGGCAGGTGCGCCATCAGCGGCCCGGCCAGCCAGGAGTAGATGTTGCGGGTGAACGGCAGCAGCAGCAGCAGCACGACAGCCACGCCGAGCACCGCACGCAGCAGGCGCGAGCGCAGTTCGACCAGGTGCCCCATCAGGCTGGATTCGGCCTGGTGCTCAGTCATCGCGGCGGCCTTCAGCTGCGTCAGGCGCACGCTGTGGCGGCGAATCTGCCGGATCCGGCTCCGGGTTCGGGCCCCCATGATCCTGCAGGTCGGCGTGAAGCGCATCGAACTCACTGCGCGCTTCGTCTCCTTGCGCGCGCAGCGCCTGCGCGGTGTCCTGCAGCGCGGTCCGCGTATCCTGCAGGCTGTGTTTGAGCTCGTCAGCTGCCAGCTCGCGCTCCAGCTCGTCCTTCACCGAGTTCCACTGCTGGCGCGCGCGCCGCATCCACAACCCGGCAAAGCGCGTGGCCTTGGGCAGGCGCTCAGGGCCGAGCACGATCAACGCGATGATCGCGATGAAAAACAGCTCACCGCTGCTGATGCCGAACACGGCCGGCTACTCCGCGTGGGTCACTGCGCGTCGCGGTCGCGGTCCTTTGACTCGCTGCTGGTTTCGCTGCGCGTGTCCTCGCCGAGCTGGGCGGCGGGCTTGTCGTCGTCCTTGATGCCCTTTTTGAAGCCCTTTACCGCTTCGCCCAGGTCCTGGCCGGCGCTGCGCAGGCGCTTGGTGCCGAACACCAGCAGCACCACGACCAGCACGATAATCCAATGCCAGATGCTCAAACTGCCCATGGTCTACTCGCTGCTGAAGTGGAGGGGGCTCAGGATAGCGCAGCGCGGACGCTGCTGCGTTCAGGGGGTAACGGGCTGCAGCGGCTCGCTGCGGACTTCGTCCTCGGCCACCGGCTGGAAGCCCTGGGTCTGCGGTGCACCTGGCACCTCGGTGGCCGGAGCCGTGGTGGCCGGGGCCTTCGACCCTTCGGCGCGTGGGGAAGGCGCGCCTTCGCCGCGTGCGCTGCGCGCGGCCGCGGTGGATTCCTCCAGCTGGTCGCGGAAGCCGACCACCGCGCTGGAAGGCGCCCCAGCGCGGCCTTCGAAGATGGCCCGCGGAGTGGCCGCGCTGCCGTAGACGGCCATGTTGGCCGCGTCGTCGATCTGCAGCACGGCGCCGTCAACGGCCACGCCGGCGAACAGCCCGCGCGCGCGCGACCATGACCAGATTTCCGCCTTGAGCTGGCCATCGGTGGAGGCCGAGGCATTGCGCCCGACCGGACCGGCCGCC
>JAJAZJ010000033.1 GCA_026785795.1 Pseudoxanthomonas sp. | reverse complement strand
GGTCGATCTCTGGAGGCGACGCGGTCGGCGCGACAACCGGCACGATGCGCTGGACGATGTTGACGAGGAGCTTTTGGTGGCGGAACCTGCCGAAGACGGTGCGCAGCGCGATCTTGACAGGCTTCTGCGCGAGTTGCCGGAGGTACAGAGGCAAGCCATCGTGCTGACGAAGATCGAAGGTTTGTCAGTCTCTGAGGCAGCGATGCAGACCGGTATCTCCGAGTCGGCCATCAAGGTTCAGGTACATAGGGGGTTGAAACGGCTTGCCCAATGGGTGAAAGACACAGGATCATGAAAACACAATTGTTTATCGAACTATTGGCCAAAAGAGCTGGGCCTGCACCTCGGGCGCCGGTGCTGCAGCGCATGGCGCCGGCGGTGGCAGCGGGATTGTTCGTCAGCGCCCTGTTCGCCCTGATAAGCATGGGGTCGATCCCTGCAGCCATGTACGAGACGCCAGCTCCCTGGATGAAACTGATCTACGGCGCCAGCCTTGCATTGGCTGCGGGCTGGTTGACCGCCCTACTTTCGCGTCCGGTGGCGCGCACGCGGTGGCCAGTGCTGGCAGTTCTGGCCGTCTTTGCAGTGATGCTTGGTCTAGGCTTTCTCACGTGGATGGTTGCGGCTCCGGAGCAACGCATGGCGGCCCTCTTTGGGGATACCTGGCTTACCTGCCCCAGAAATGTCGTCGTGCTATCGCTTCCTGCGCTGGCCGGTGCGCTGTGGGCAGTGCGCGGTCTGGCGCCGACTCAACTCACGGCCGCCGGCTTCAATGCAGGGTTAATGGCCGGTGCGCTGGGAGCTATGGGTTATGCCCTGGCGTGCCCCGAAGTATCGGCCACCTTCGTGGCGGTCTGGTATTCGCTCGGCATCCTGCTCACGGGCTTGCTGGGCGCCTTCCTGGGGCCTCGACTACTCAGGTGGTGATACCGCTGTAGTCCTGACATTTTTTTTGCTGGGTGTAACCAGTTGGGGATCGCGAACGATTAGTGAAGGTCAGCATCCCTTCAATTACCCGGTCGCCCCATGCACGCCACCCTGCCTCTACTCACCGCCACAGACTTTCCCGCCATCCAGCGCCAAAGCCTGAGCACGTTGCAAGTCAATCTGGGCTACCGCTGCAACCAGTCCTGTCTGCATTGCCATGTCAATGCCGGTCCTAACCGCAAGGAAATGATGGACGGAGACACGGTGAATATGGTGATTGAGGTTCTGCGGGCGCGGCGCATTTCCACCCTGGACCTCACTGGTGGTGCACCGGAACTCAGCGACCATTTCAGGCGGCTGGTGGTTGCTGCCCGCGCGCTGGGCGTTGCGGTGATTGATCGCTGCAACCTAACCATCCTCAGCGAGCCCGGTCAGGGCGACCTGGCAACCTTCCTGGCCGAACAGGGCGTGCAGGTGGTGGCCTCAATGCCGTGTTACTCCCCGGCCAACGTGGATCGCCAGCGAGGCGATGGCGTGTTTGATCTCAGCATCACCGGATTGCAGAAACTCAACGCCCTGGGTTACGGGGTGGAAGGAAGCGGGCTCTCGCTGGATTTGGTCTACAACCCCCAGGGGGCGTCACTTCCTCCGCCTCAGGAAGCGCTGGAGGCAGATTACAAGCGCGAGCTGCTCCAGCATTTCGGCATCCGCTTTAACCACCTCTTTGCGCTGACCAACATGCCCGTGCAACGCTTCGGCAGCACCTTGGTATCCAAAGGCACTTTCGGCAGCTATATGCAATTGCTTCGCAATGCTTTCCAGGCAGAAAATCTGGGTACGGTGATGTGCCGCTCCATGATCAGTGTGGACTGGCAGGGCGACTTGTACGACTGTGACTTCAACCAGATGCTGGGATTACCGGCCCGACTGGGCAAGGTTTACCGCCCACATCTTCGGAACCTGCTTCAGGCAGACCCCCAGGGCGAATCGATCCGGATCGCCAACCACTGTTACGGTTGTACCGCCGGCCAGGGCAGCAGTTGTGGCGGCGCGCTGGAGCCCGCCGCGCCGCAGGAGGCGCTGCTGAAGTTCGCCCCGGCCGGCGTGCTCTGATGCGGTCCGCGCGCAAGCCGATGCTCTGGATCGCCGCTTCAGACTTGATCAGCTACCCAACCCTTCCTCCCACTCCTCATAAAAGAAATCTCGCATGAACCAGTCACGCCGCCACCTCCTGACCTGCGCAATCGGTACGGCCACCGCACTCGCCCTGCCCGCGCTTACCCGGGCGCAGGGAACTCCGCTGAAGTTTGGCGTTGGTATGTTCCAGCCCGACCGCGAGAAGAACGACACCACCTACCGGCCGTTGGCGCAGCACCTGTCGCAACGGCTGGGCCGCCCGGTCGAACTGCGTACCGTCGATAGCTGGGAGGGCCTGGCCAAAAGCCTGGCCAATGGCGAAACCGACATCGCCTTGATGGGACCGTGGGGCTACGTGCTGGCCAACCACTTTGCCAACGCACAGGTGGTATCCACCATCCTCTACCAGGGGAAGCCGGAATACTTTGCGATGATCGTCACGCACCCGGATTCTGGTTTGAACAGCATCCAGGACCTGATCGGCCCCAAGGGCAAGGGCCGCAGCTTCGCGTTTGGCGACAAGGGCTCCACCTCTGGCTACCTGATTCCCCGGCACTTCTTCATGCAGCAGGGCATCGACCCCGAAAAGCACTTCGGCCGGGTGGTCTACACCCGGCACCAGGCGATCCAGACCCAGGTAACTGCTGCGCAGATCGATGCAGGTGCCGACTTCAACCGCAACCGCACCACGATGATCGACCAGGGGCTGATTCGCGCCGACCGTAGCAAGATCATTTGGGAGTCTTCGCCGCTGCCCAATGACGCCGTGGCCGTCAGCGAGGGGCTGTTCAAGGACAAAATTTTCGTGCAACGGCTGCGAGCCGCGCTGGCCGAGATCGGGCCGTTGCTCAAAGCCCAAACCACACTGCTGCCCGCCAACTACACCGGCTTCGTCGACTCCGAAAACGCCTTTTACAAGTCGATCCTCTACGCTGGTCTTGCCACCGGTACGCTGGCCGCCAAGTGAGCAGGCGATGAGCGCGGTGCTCGCATCGGCATGGGCTCCGGAGGTTCGTGGCCGCCTCGGCTTCCTGGCACTGGCGGCCGTGTACGCCACTCTGGTTTTGGGCTGCCTGTGGACGCTGGCGGCAGCTGGCGACCTGTCTATGGGCCGAAACCCCTGGGACAACCTGCTGAAATCCGTGGCAGACTTCTCGCGGCCGAGCTTTCTTGACGTGTGGTTTGGCCCCGAACATCTGGAATATCGCAGCGACGACGGCAGGGTGCTGCGCGTGGAAAACCGCCGCGAGGTGGAGGCAAACTTTCTGGCTGGTTTGGCTCGTGCCACCTGGACCACCTTTCAGATTGCGACGCTGGGCTCCTTATTGGCGGCGGTGCTGGCCCTTCCGTTATCCATGGCCGTGGCGCGCAACCTGCGCGCACCGCGTCCGGTTGCCTGGGCAGCCAAGGGCGTGCTCGACGTGGCGCGCTCCATCCACACGCTGGTGTTCGGGCTGGTACTGGTCGGCATCGTCGGGCTCGGGCCGACTGCTGGCATCCTGGCGATCGCGCTGCATTCGATGGGTACTTACGGCAAGCTGTTCGCCGAGAGCATCGAGGCGCTCGACATGGGCTCCATTGATGCCGTGCGAGCAACCGGGGCTTCTTCCGCGCAGGTTTTCTTCCACGGCGTCTGGCCGTCGGTGCTGCCGCAGTTCGTCAGCCACCACCTGTACGTGTGGGAGTTCAACATTCGCGACTCGCCCATCCTGGGCCTGATCGGCGCCGGCGGGCTGGGATTGCTGATCAGCGAGGCAGTGAGCCTGTTCCAGTGGAGCCGGCTGGCGACGATCCTGCTGGTAGTGGTGGCGCTGGTCATGGCTTTCGACACCCTGTCGCGACGCATTCGGAAGGCGCTGCAGTGAGCAGTTCGATGCCGCTGCCGCACAACGACGGCCACTTCGCGGTCCTGCTCGAACACGTGCGGGTGGAGGACGGCGGACGTACGTTGCTCAGCGTGCCGAGGCTGGAGGTTCTGCATGGTGAGCGCGTGGCCATCGTCGGCCCGAACGGTGCCGGCAAAAGCACGCTGCTTCGCCTGCTGGCCGGCCTGATGGATGCCACAGACGGCGAGGTAAGTGTGCTGGGGCGTCCGGCGCATGACCTGGGCCAGCAGGAGATCGGTCTGCTGATGCAGGGCCTGAACCTGGTGCCACGGCTCAGCGCCCGCGAAAATGTCATCATCGGCGCACTGGCCCGGCTGCATGGCACCGACGCTTGGCGCAGCTGGCTGCGTTTGTACCCCCCGGCACTGGTGCGCGAGGCGGACCTGGCGCTGGCGGCGCTCGCGCTGGGCGAGCAGGCCGACATGCGGGCCGATTGCCTGTCGGGCGGTGAACGGCAGAAAGTTGCGCTGGCGCGCCTGCAATTGCAACGGCCGCAACTGGTGCTTGCCGACGAGCCGACCGCGGCACTGGACCCGAGCGCCACACGCCAGGTTTGCGACGCGCTACGGGCACTCGCGGAGCCAGCAGGCCGCACCCTCGTGAGTGTGGTCCACGACCCCGAACTACTGCCCCTGCTGGCCAGCCGCGTGATCGGTATCGCCAATGGTGAGATGCAGTGGGACGTGGCCATCGGCGACTTGAACCCTGACCGGCTGCAGGAGCTGTACCGGCCGCGCTCTGGCGGAACTGTCACAGACTCACACACCAGCGGCGCGCTGCATGCTGGCACCCGACCCATAAACCTGGTCCCATCACCCCACTTCAGGAGATCGACATGACCCCCATGCAGATAAACTACGATCCGGCCTGGCTGGTACACCGGCATGGCGCGCCCGACTGCCCTACCGCCGGGAACGTGCGCAAGACACTCGCCGCGGTGGCCGAAGCGACGGCAGGGCGATGAACGCCCGGCTCGACCCATCAGCGGCCGCGCGCCCAGGCGACGCGCCGGGACGCAGTTGCCCGCTGCACTACCGATACGCTCCTGAATCGTTTGCGCGACCGGCCGACGTGCCCGCCGCTGACGTGCTCTACGTGGTGGGTGGCCTCTACGGCAACGAGCTTGCACTGGACCGCGTGCTGGAACTGTTCGCGGCCGAGCGCGGGCGCGCCAGGCTGGTCTTCAACGGCGACTTTCACTGGTTCGATGCTGATCCCGAGGTCTTCGCGCGGGTGCAGCGCGAGGTGCTTGCCCACACCGCCCTGCGCGGCAACGTGGAAACCGAACTGGCCGCCGAGCCCGCAGGCGAGGACGACGACGCCGGTTGCGGTTGCGCCTACCCCGATTGGGTTGGCGATGCGGTGGTGGAGCGCTCCAATCGCATCCTGCGGCGCCTGCGCACGTCTGCCACGCCCACTCAGCGCGCCGAACTGGCCGCCCTGCCGATGACGCTGCGCGCCGATGTCGGCGACTTCAAGCTCGGTATCGTGCATGGCGACGCGCAGTCCCTGGCCGGCTGGGGCTTCGCCCAGGAACACCTGCGCGATGCCGCGCTCCGCGACACGGTGCGGGGCTGGCTTGAGCAGGCCGAAGTTGATGCGTTCGCCAGCACCCACACCTGCCTGCCGGTGTTCCAGCGCCTGCACAGTGCGGGGGGTGCGT
>JAJAZJ010000032.1 GCA_026785795.1 Pseudoxanthomonas sp. | reverse complement strand
CACCAGCATCTGCGTATCGCAGGCCTGGTCCACGCACTGCGCTTGATCGTGCGCGTGTGCCTGCCCAGCGAAAGTCAGGGTCACGGCCATGGCCGCGAACAGGGTAGTCTTCTTCAAAATATTGCCTCCGGGAATGAGCGGGTGTGAATGGCTGAATCGCTTGCGAACGTAGCCATCCCCGCAAGGATAACGCGGGTCGTGCGGCTGAAATGAACCAATCCCCCGGATCGTGGGTCTAGAGCCACCAGTTCCCGTACGTAAGCCGAATCACCGCACCTATTCACGGTCATTCACAACGGGGTCATTCCGGCTGCGGCCAGGGCAGATCAAGGCCTGCACGCCGTTGCTGGCCTACCCCGGGCCACGGCCTTCCCCCTTGTCCGATAGCGCTGTCCTTGCCTTTTAGTCCACTATTCACCCCTTGACTACCACCCCCCAGGAGTTCCAGTTAATGAAACTGCCCCGCAAACTGACCCTCGCCGTGGCCACGGCCTCCTGCGTGCTGGCGCTTGCTGCCTGCAAGCCCGCCGAAAAGGATGCCACCAGCACTGGGGCCACGACCGATGCGGCGGGCACGGCAGGGACAACGGAGAAGATCCCGGGACTGGCCACCGAGAAACAGCAGGTCAGCTACATGATCGGCATGGACATTGGCAAGTCGCTCAAGCCGATGAAGGACGAAATTGACACGGCCACGGTCAAGCGCGCCATTGACGATATGGTCAACGACAAAACGCCCCTGCTGAACGACGAACAGGCCGTGGCGGTGATGCAGACCTTCGGCGAAAAAATGCAAGTCAGGCAGCAGGCAGATGCTGCCAAGCTTCAGGCCCAGATGGAAGCGAAAGGAAAGAAGAACCTCGAATTGGAGAAAGTCTTCCTGGCCGGGAACGCCAAGAAATCGGGCGTGGTCACCACAGGCTCCGGCCTGCAGTACCAGATAATCACCCAGGGCGCGGGTCCCAAGCCGAAATCTGAAGATCGCGTCAGCGTGCACTACGCCGGCACGCTGCTGGATGGCACTGAGTTCGACAGCTCGTACAAGCGCAACGAGCCGGCCCAGTTCGTGCTGAGTTCGGTGGTGCCGGGCTGGAACGAAGCGCTGCAGCTGATGCCGGTGGGCAGCAAGTACAAACTGTGGGTCCCTGCCAAGCTGGGCTATGGCGAAGCCGGCACACCCGGCGGTCCGATTCCGCCGAATAGCACCCTGGTATTCGAAGTCGAGCTGCTGAATATCGACAAGCCGTAAGCCGGCGTAGCGTGGGTGCGGCCTCTGGCCATGCCCGGGCTTGAAGCCGATGCCGCGAAGATGCGGCTGGATTGGTGGAGCCAACCCGGCCTGCGTCGCTCGTAGCGGGCAGATCGCGCGGATCGTCGCGGGTGTGATGGAGTTCACGCTTCCACGATGGGGAAGCGTCGATGCCGTGCGCTTGGCGCTTGGCAGTGGCAAGCTCCGCAGGTGATTCCGGCAGGTAACGCCATCGGCGGGCCTCCGCATATCCACCACACTGGGGAGTGTGATGATGCAACTGATCGACATGCCGGCTGCTGATTGGGCAGTGCGGTGATGCGCCCGGCCCTGTTCGCCATCCTGGCATTACTGGCAGGTGCCGTGCTGCCTGCGGCCGCGCAGACGGTCAGCGACCAGTACGATCGGGGCAGCGGGGAACGCAGCATTGCCTACACCGCCGACGGCAGCCGGGATCCCGGCCGACCGGTGCTCACCTTCAACGCAAGCTTCACCGGCGACGAAAGCTGGAGCGGGGTGACCCTGGCATTCGTGTCCGCTGGCGACGAGAACCATGTGCCCAGCGCGCGATTCGCGGCCTGCCACAGCGTGGACTGGATCGTGGACGGTCAGTCGCTCGCGTCGACCCGGTCCGTGCACCAGGGCAGCGTGATCGACGGCGAGCTGATTGAAATGATTGCGCAGGACGTGACACCCGCGTGGGTGAACGCCATCAGCGCAGCCCAGTCCGTGCGCTACCGCGTGTGCCGTGACGAGTACGCACTGACGCCCGGCGACATCCAGGCCTTTGCCACGGTGGCGGCCAAGCTTCGCAGCGCGACGCGCTCCGCCTATCGTCCCGGTAGCGTTTCAGCGGCAAGCACCGCACCAGCCGCCGGCGCGTCGAGGGAAGTCGGCTATGAAGGCATG
Organism: Pseudoxanthomonas sp.; assembly: GCA_026785795.1. GTDB lineage: Bacteria > Pseudomonadota > Gammaproteobacteria > Xanthomonadales > Xanthomonadaceae > Pseudoxanthomonas_A. The sequence continues at coordinate 561 of JAJAZJ010000032.1, read as the reverse complement.
CAGTGGCGGCCCAAGAGCAAGGATTCCGGGTTCCGCTGATGATGGGTGGAACACTCGGCCCATTCGCGTCGGCAGGCCATCGCCGCCTTTATCTCCGCTCTTTATTTCCAGCCTCCTGTCCGTTCGCCTCGGGTTTATACGTTGTACCAAAGGACGGCGTCCGCCGTTGAATCAGGAGACGTGCGATGACACCGAAAGAAGCAGCAGCCCAGGCACTGGAACGGGGTGCCGCCGGTTCCCGGACGGAGCTTGCAGCCAATCCTACCGCCGCGACGGGAAGTTGCACCATTTCAAGCGCAGGCTGGAGCGAGTGCAAGAACGACTTCACCAAGGCGCAGTGCGATGCGCAGGCGGGACCGGGATTCACCGTGACCTGGGTGGAGAACGGCAAGTGCTGATTGCACCCTTGCCTTGGAACGCCCGCGATACCACGTGCCGGCAGCGCATCGTGGGTTCGGAAGCAAAGCCACGGTGCGGCCAGGGTTTCGCTTGAGCTGCGCGATTCCCCTGTCATCCCGAAACACCAGGCTGGTGGGCACTAAGCCGTGCCCACCTCAGCGT
>JAJAZJ010000031.1 GCA_026785795.1 Pseudoxanthomonas sp. | reverse complement strand
GTGCTGCCCACGCCGGGTACGCGCGAAATCTGATCGAGAACGCGCGAGCCGATCAGGTCGTTAAGCAGTTCCGCACCGATTGCCGGGTTGTCGGACTTCAGTGCGCCGACCATTAAAAAGCCGGCATTGGCCTTGGCCACCACCACGCCCTGCTGGGTGACTTCACTGGGCAGGCGCGGCGTAGCCAGCGAGACCTTGTTCTGAACCTGGACCTGGGCAATGTCCGCGTCGGTGCCGGTCTGGAAGGTCAAGGTGATGCTGGCGCCGCCGCTGGCGCTCGACGACGAGCTGAAATACAGCAGGTTGTCGATGCCGGTGAGCTGCTGTTCGATGACTTGGGTGACCGCTTTTTCCGTGGTGTCGGCGCTCGCGCCGGGGTAGGTGGCACTGACCGTCACCTGCGGCGGGGCGATGCTGGGGTAAGACTCCACGCCCAGGTTGAAGATCGAGATCACGCCAGCGAGCGAGATCAGGATCGCCACGACCCAGGCAAAGATCGGGTGGTGAATGAAGAATCTGGGCATGTTGGCAGGCGTCCCTTATGGCTGCGGCGGTTTTGGCGCTGCGGGCGCGCTGCCGGCAGCGGCAGGGTCAGGGTTCCAGGGGGTGGCCTTGGCGGGCTGGGTCTCGCGCACTTTCTGCAGGCCCGAGACGATGACCTGGTCGCCGGCAGCCAGCCCGCTGCTGATCAGCCACATACCGTCCTGGCTGCTGCTGGTGACCACGTTCTTGCGCACCACCTTGCCATCCTGACCGACCACCATGGCGTAGGCGGCGGTGGCGTCGCGCTGGATTGCGGCCTGTGGAACAAGGAACACGCCGCGTTGCTCGCCCAGCGTGACCTTCAGGGTCACGAAGCTGCCGGGCAACAGGGTTCCCACCGGGTTCGGGATGCGCGCACGCATCGATACCGCGCCGGTAGCCGGGTCAACCACGGTGCTGGAGAAATCCAGGGTGCCAGTCTGGTCGTAAGTGCTGCCGTCGGCGAGGATCACGCTCACCGTGGTGCCGGCATTGCCGGCCAACGACACATCCTGCGAACGGCGCAGCTGGCTCAGTTCGGTGACGCTGATCGAGGTGTTGACGAACAGCGGATCAATCTGGTCCACGGTGGTCAACAGCGTGGCATCGCTTTGCCCCACCAGCGCGCCTTCGGTGACCTGCTGTTTGCCGGCACGGCCGGAAATGGGTGAACGTACGCTGGCGTAGTCCAGGTTGATACGGGCGCTGGCCACGCCGGCTTTGGCCTGCTGCACGGCCGCCGCGGCGCTGCGCTCGGCGGCTTCGGCATTATCCAGGTCGGACTGGGAGACGAATTTCTGCGGGGCAAGCTGGCGCGCCCGGTTCGCGGCGACGTGGGCGTTGGCGTAGGTGGCCTGCGCCGAGGCCAGTTGGGCCTGGCTGGCACCGAGCGAGGCCTGGAGCGGGGCCGGGTCGATCTGGAACAGCACCTGGCCTTCGCGCACGTCGCTGCCTTCCTGGTAGGCGCGGCGCAGCAGCACGCCCGGTACGCGCGCACGCACGTCGGCACTGCGGAATGGGGACAGTCTGCCCACCAGGTCGCGCTGCAGGGCCACCGTCTGCGGCTTGACGGCAATCACGCCCACTTCCGGCGGTGGGGGCGGGCCCTGGGGTGCATCGGGCTTGCAGGCGGCGAGGACCAGCAGCAGGGCGCAGCTGAGCGCGAATGGACGGATGTGGGGGGGCATGGAAGCTGGCTCCGGATCAATGCTGGGACAAATGGGGTGGTGAGGCCGGCTGTGCCGCGGCAGCTGAAGGAGCTGGGCGAGAGCGCGCGGGAAAGCATCAAGGGCGAACGTTGCCGATGCGTGCGGCTGCGCTGCCCGCTGGCGGTGGTCTGCGCAAATCCTCGGCCACTGCCCGGCTACTGCGGATGCGACCCTCGGCCGTGGACGCACGCATTGGGTGAGGGACCTGCTCTGGTTGCTCGGCAGAGCAGAACGGGATTGGCGGCATGTGCAATATACTATACCGGCTAGTTTATAAAAGGAACAACGCCATCCCTGCCGGGCGGCAGGTTATCCGCAGCGGGCAAGAGCGGCAGTGGCCTGACTAGCCCCGCAGCCACCACGGTGCGGCCGCAGGCAATACAGGGTGGCACCTTCGCCCTCAGGGGATTCAGTTCCCGGGCCACGGTGCACGAACGCGTGTGTCGATAGTGTGTGCTTGCCGCCGTGCAGCACGTGCTGCTATCGATCGCAAGGCTACAATTGCGCCCTGCACACCACTCCAGAGCCACGGCCTGCATGAACGTTGTTCGAAAACCCAGGAAGACCGCAAAAAACAAGACCGGAACAAGCAAGCGCGATACAAAGACCGCGGCCAGCACCGCGGCAGGAAGGGAGACCGGATTCAGCCTGGAGCCCATTTTCGCCGCGACGCGCAAGCAGCTGCCCGCTGCCCGGCAGGAACAGGCCTTGGCCTTTGTGGAAGCCTTCTACCGGCGCATGGAAGATGACGAGTTCCCGCATCACCCCGCCGAAGGCTGGGCGTCGCTGGCCTGCGACATGTTGCAGTTCGCGCGCGTGCGCAAGAGCGGCACGCCGAACGTACGCGTGTTCAACGCGACCCGCGAGCAGCATGGTTGGGATTCCACCCACAGCGTGCTGCAGATCGTCAACGAGGACATGCCGTTCCTGGTCGATTCGGTCAGCATGGCCCTGGCGGACATGGGCATTGGCGTGCATGTGCTGGGACACCCCCTGATCCAGGTGCTCCGCGACAAGTCGGGCAAACTGACCGCGATAGGCAAGGGCAGCGCCGAGTCGCTGATGCTGCTTGAAATCGACCGCCAGCCCGCTGCGCAAATGCAGGCGATCGAGGGGCGAATCCACCAGGTGCTCGACCAGGTGCGCGCAATCGTCCAGGACTGGCGGACCATGCGCGAAAAGATGGTAGCCGTGGCCGATGACTTGAGCACGCGGCCAATGCCCGTGGACGATGCCGGCCGGCGCGAGGCGCAGGAATTCCTGCGCTGGGCAGCGGATGACCACTTCACGTTCTTTGGCTACCGCGAGTACCGGGTGGACCGGAAGAATGGCGATGGCGTGCTGGAATCAC
>JAJAZJ010000030.1 GCA_026785795.1 Pseudoxanthomonas sp. | reverse complement strand
GCTTGATGAACACCGGCTGCGACCAGCTTCCGTCGGGGCTCTTCACCGAGAGCAGGCCATGGCCGCGGCGCCCGCCAAGCACCAGCCCGATCTTCAGCATGTCCGGGACCACCACCACCGCGCGCGCTTCGTCCAGCAGCTTGTCGGGGATCGCCTGCTCGGGGATCTGCTGGATTTCGCTGAGCACGCGCACCGCATTGGCGGCGCGCTTGTCTTCCTGAGGCCCGGCCTGCGCAGCGCCGGTGGTCAGCGTGGCCAGCAGCAGCAGGGCAAGTCGCGGGGTTCGAACGGGGTGCAGGGCGGGCATGTGGAGCTCCGGGGCAGGGCGGTAGGCGGTGCGGACGGTACTGGATTGGATGGGTGCTTTGGCGACCGAGCCTAGACGCGTGCGTGTGAATCGCCGATGAGTTCCGCGGGCATCGGCGCGGCGCGGATCGCAGCATCGCCTTCTCGCCCGTTGCGCGTTGGCGACATCGCCCGCGGGGGCTTCTGGCATCATATTGCGATGCACGACATAACTCTCCCAGCCGCGCCCCCCGCTCCGGTCCAGGCCGTGGTGATCGTCAACCTGGGCACCCCGGACGCGCCCACCGCGCCGGCCGTACGCCGCTACCTGGCCGAGTTCCTGCACGACCACCGCGTGGTCCAGCTGACCCGCTGGCTGTGGTGCCCGCTGCTGCATTTCGTGATCCTGCCGCTGCGTGGACCCAAGGCGGCGGCCAAGTACGCCAGCATCTGGATGCCCGAGGGCTCGCCGCTGGCCGTGCACACCCGGCGCCTGGCCATGGCCATGCAGGCGCGGCTGCCGCAGTGGCGGGTGGTCCACGCCATGCGCTACGGGCGGCCTGCGCTGCAGGGCGTGCTGGACGGGCTGCGCGCCGAGGGCGTGCGCCACGCGGTGGTGCTGCCGCTGTATCCGCAATACTCCACCACCACCACCGCCTCGATCGCCGACGTGCTGGCCGCCGACCAGGGCGCACTGGCGGTGCGCATGATTGATGACTATTCGGCCGATCCGCGCTGGCTGGTGGCGGTGGCTGATTCCATCCGCCTGTGGCGCGAGGCGCACGGCAGCGGCGAACACCTGCTGTTTTCCTTCCACGGCCTGCCGCAGCGCATCGCCGACGGGGGTGACCCCTACCCCAAGCGCTGCGAAGCCACCGCCAGCGAAATCGCCGCCGCACTGGGCCTGGGCGAGGACCAGTGGACGCTGACCTACCAGTCGCGCTTCGGCAGGGAGAAATGGCTGCTGCCCTCCACCGACCGCATGCTCGACGCGATGGCCGAACGCGGCCTGCGCCAGGTGGACGTGGTGTGCCCGGGCTTCGCCGTCGACTGCCTGGAAACCCTGGAAGAAGTGGCCATGCAGTTCGCCGAAGAATTCGCCGAAAAAGGCGGGGAGCTGCGCTACATCCCCTGCCTCAATGAGTCCGACGCGCACGCCGATGCGCTGGTCGCACTGGCCCAGCGCTACGCAGACCGGCGCGGGTGAGCGTGCAGGAGGTCGTTTTTGCGAGCCGCCTGGGCCGGCTGGCCGGGCTGCGCAGCGGCAGCCCGCAGGGCCCCAGGGTGCTGGCCCTGCACGGCTGGCTGGACAACGCGGCCAGCTTTATCCCGCTGGCCGACACGCTGACCGCGCTGGACCTGGTAATGCTGGACCTGCCCGGGCACGGCCGCAGCGCGCACCTGGGGCCGGGCGCTGAGTACACCCTGTCGGTTTCCCTGAATGCGGTACTGGATGCGGCCGACGCGCTGGGCTGGGAACGCTTCGCCCTGCTCGGCCATTCGATGGGCGCAGGCATCGCCAGCGTGCTGGCGGCGGCCGCGCCGCAGCGGGTGCAGCGACTGGTGGCGATCGAGGCGCTGGGCGCCCTGGCCGACACCGTCGAGCACAGCACCACGCGCCTGCGCGATGGCCTCGCCGCCCAGCGCAGCGCATCGCGGCCGCTGCGCGTGTTCCCGGACCTGGCCGCGCCGATCCGCGCGCGCGTGCTGGCCAACCAGCTGAGCGAAGCCAGCGCGCGCCTGCTGGTGGAGCGCGGGGTGCGGATGGAGGGTGACGGCTTCGTGTGGAGCAGCGACCCGCGGCTGATGCTGCCCAGCCTGCATCGGCTGACCGAGGCGCAGGTGCGGCAGCTGATTACCGGCATCGAATGTCCCACCCAGGTCGTGTACGCCAGCCCGGCCCAGCCCTACCTGCCCGAAGCGCTGCGTAACGAACGGGCCGCGCTGCTGCCGCGCGGCGAGCTGGTCGTGCTGCCCGGTAGCCACCATCTGCATATGGATACCCCGGCCGCAGTGGCCGCGGTGATCGGGGATTTCCTGTCCGGGTGACAGCCCCCGGGGCGCGGTTCAGTCGGCCCGCGATCACGCGTTGCACGATGGCCAGCACCGGGCCGATGGCTTCCGGGCGGCTGGCGAACAGGAAGCGCAGCGGATACGGAAAACTCAGCACCCACTGCCGCACCGGCCGCGGACCTAACACCTCCAAAAGCCAGAGTGGGGGGTTAGTGAGGCCACCGGTAGCAAGTCGGCAGCACGCAACGACCAAGATGCAAAATTCTGTCTTGTATTTGACCAAGGGTACGAACCGTACGGCTACTTCATCGTCGCTAGAGATCGTGAGGCGCATCCTCGCGAGATCGCTGAGACGCGCACCTCATTCGTCGTCAGGCTTCATCTCGACCGCTTATAAGACGGTTCTATAGTCGGCACCCCAGTAGATCGCATTGAGGTCCGCTAGTGAGCATGCGTATGGCCGTATGATGGGTTAGCCGCACAAACCCAGAGAACAAAGGGGCCGGAGGAAATATTTGTGTGAATCGAATATTTCCTGTGGCCCCTTTCTTTCCGAATCTTCGACTGGATATCAAGCACGCCACGCCGTGGCCGGACAAGGAAGCGGCGTACTGCAAGTGCGTCGAAACGCAGTGTCTGCCTGCATGGCGATTGGCGGGGTTGCCGGAGCAGGGCCGCCTCAATTGATATCGCGATCGTCGTCAGCGGGTAAGCGCATTGACACTCGCTTCGCATTTACTTAAAGTAAGGAATGTCTTTTTTGTAAGGATTGCCATGTCTGCCGCCACCATAACCTCCAAAGGCCAGATCACCCTGCCCAAGGCCGTTCGCGACCGGCTCGAACTCGGGCCCGGTGACCGCGTTGATTTCGTACTCGCGCCGGATGGTCGTTTCGATTTGATTCCCGTCAAAGCGAGCATCAAGAGCTTGCAAGGCTGTGTTCCCGCGCCGGCAAAGCCCGTCACCATCGAAGCAATGGCGAAGGCGGTACGCGCCCGCGCCAAGCGCTTCGCCTCATAGGTTGCAGCAGTGCTCGGTCTCGACACCAATCTGCTGGTGCGCTATTTCGCGCAAGACGACCGCGCGCAAAGCGCTGCGGCCAACCGGGCGTTTGCGGCGTTGAGCAAAACTGCGCCGGGGTTCATTTCGCTGATCGTTTTGTGCGAATTGGTGTGGGTGCTCGAAGACGTGTACGCAATGAGAAAGCCAAAGCTGGTTGAGATTCTGCGTACGCTGCTGGAGTCAGATGAGCTGATGATTGAATCCAAGCCGCTCGCCTGGCAGGCGTATCGGCGCTTTAGTGAAGCGTCGCTTGATTTTAGTGATGCGCTGATCGTCGAGATCGGCAGCAATGCCGGATGTACGCATACCCTCACCTTGGACAAAGCGGCCGCCAAAACAGCGGGCTTTACGCTGCTTAAAGCATGATGTCTTCCGCTATTTTCCTATCCTATGCTTCGCAAGACGCCGACGCGGCGCGGCGTATCTGCGACGCCTTGCGAGCAGCCGGGCTGGAGGTCTGGTTCGACCTGTCAGAACTGCGCGGTGGTGACGCGTGGGATGCCTCGATTCGCAAACAGATTAAAGAGTGCGCACTTTTCGTGCCGATCATCTCAACCAATACCAACGCACGGGCTGAAGGTTATTTCCGGTTGGAGTGGAAGCTTGCAGTGGATCGCTCACACCTGATGGCCGATGATCAGACTTTCTTTGTGCCAGTCATTCTTGCCGACACGCCGGAGACGACGGCGCGCGTTCCGGATGCACTCCGCGCGTGGCAGTGGTCGCGGTTGACTGACGACAATGCGATTGCAGCGTTTGCACAGCGTGTTGCAAAACTCATTACCGGGAGCGCTTCTTCGGGCATAAATGCGCCAAGTGCCGCACCAGCGCTAGCGCCAGGCGAACACCTCCAAACTGTCTCCCCGGCCGACGATTCAAACGCTCGAGGGCAGGCTCCGGTCGGGGCCCAAGTTCAACCGTCATCGCAAGGACACGCAAACTTGGATCCCGATCTGTATCGGGATGACAATGTTAAGGGGGTGCCAACAACTACCGCGTCGCGGCCTACCGTATCGAGAACAAAAGTTGCCGCGGGGCTAGCCATCGCAGCACTCACCGGCATCAGCAGGCGTGAAGTATTGGGCGAAGTCAGCG
>JAJAZJ010000029.1 GCA_026785795.1 Pseudoxanthomonas sp. | reverse complement strand
CTTTTCGCCTCCAATCACCGCATGTCCTCGGCATTCGGCACGGAGACGGTGCTCGACGTCCGTCACTGGACCGACGACTACTTCAGCTTCACCACTACCCGCGACGATGGCTTCCGTTTCGATAACGGACAGTTCGTAATGATCGGCCTGGAAGTAGACGGCAAGCCGTCGCTGCGCGCCTACTCCTTTGCCAGCGCCAACCGGGAAGTACAGCTGGAGTTCTTCATCATCAAGGTCCCTAACGGACCGCTCACTTCGCGCCTGCAGCACATCCAGCCCGGCGACCGCGTGCTGGTCGGCAAGAAACCCACCGGCACGCTGTTGATCGGCGACCTGCATCCAGGCCGCAACCTGTACCTGTTGGGCACCGGCACCGGGCTTGCGCCGTGGCTGTCCATCATCACGGACCCGGCCACCTATGAACGCTTCGAGCGGGTGATCCTGGCCCATGGCGTGCGCATGGCCAGTGACCTGGCCTAACGCGAATACATCCGGAATGAGCTGCCGCGGCATCAATCCCTGGGCGACGTGATCCGCCAGAAACTGCACGACTACCCCGCGGTGAGCCGTGAACCCTTAAAGCATCACGGGCGCCTGACCGGGCTGATGGCCAGCGGCGAGATGGCGCACAGCCTGGCGATCGAACCACTACAGGCCGAACATGACCGGGCCATGGTCTGCGGCAGCCCGCAGATGCTCGCCGATCTGCGCACGCTGCTCGACGGCAGACACTTCATCGCTGCGCCCCGCATGGGGATCCCAGGACAATACGTCTTCGAGCGCGCTTTCGTAGAGAAGTGACCCGGGCTGCCTGCGCGTCTTTTCCTGGGTACACGGTTCTTGCCGTGTGCGCAGGCCAGCCGGGTGGGTCAGGTCGCCCCGTAACGCAGCCAGGTCATGGCCGCGACTTCGCTATCGAAGATCTGCACCCAGAAGCCATGCTCATGGGCGAAGATCCCAGCCAGTTCGACCTTGGGAATGGAGTCGGGCTTGTCCTCCACGTAGGCGATGCGCAGTTCGTGCAGATCCTCATCCACCATCAGGCGCACGAAATCCAGCAGCTGCTCCGGCGGCGGCACGCCCCCGTCCATCACATCCACCACCAGCAGCTGCGCCGGGCGCCGCTCGCGCAACTCGACAGCGATCATGCGCCAGTACGCCAGGGTGCACTCCAGGCTGCCGTTGTACCCGGTGACATAGGCGCGCAAGCCATCCTGGAACGTGGAAAAGTGCACCTGGAAGAACGGCTGTACGGGCAGCGTTTGCATGGCCTCAGCCCAGGGCGGACTCGATATCCGCGACCAGGGATTCCGGCGTATCGGTTGGGGCGAAGCGCTTGAGCACCTTGCCGTCGCGACCAACCAGGAACTTGCTGAAGTTCCATTTGATGGCGCCGATTCCAAGCAAGCCGCTTTTCTCCTGCTTGAGCCACTTCCAGAGCGGGTGGGCCTGATCGCCGTTGACGTCGATTTTCGCGAACAGCGGGAAGTCCACCTCGTACGTCAGCGAGCAGAAGTTCTTGATCTCCTCCTCGCTGCCCGGCTCCTGGCTGCCAAACTGGTCGCACGGAAACCCCAGCACGACCAGCCCTTTGTCCCGATAGTCCTTCCACAGCTGCTCCAGTCCGGTGTACTGCGGGGTGAAGCCGCACTTGGAGGCCACGTTGACGATCAGCAGGGCCTTGCCGCGGTACTCGGACAGGTCAACCGGCTCGCCGTCGATATCGGCGGCCTGGAAATCGTAAACAGTCGTCATGGCTGTCTTCCATCGTAAAGCAACATCAAACACTGCAACGACCCCGCATGCAAGCCCCAATCCTGCGGATTCGGCCGTGCGCGCCCTGCACTGCGCCCGCTTCCACTTTCTGACCGAGACGGGCCCGCACTCAACTGGCTGCGGATCGCGAGCCACGCTAACTCACCCAGCCATGCCTTTCGTCACGGGCCGGCAGGAGGGGCTTCGGTTACGATTGGGGGTAAATCCACGCGTAAGGAACCCGCAGCATGACCACCCGCCTCGCCCTTGCCCTTGCCGCCACCCTTGGACTCGCCATGCCCGCCTATGCCCAGGTCACCACCCCACCTGCTGCCGAAGCCGCCAAGGCCGCCAATCCGTTCTTCAGCCTGAGCCCGCTGCCGCTGCACTATCCGCAGTTCGACCTGATCAAGGACAGCCACTTCGCCCCCGCCTTCGACGCCGGCATGGCCGAGGAGCTGAAAGAGGTGGACGCCATCGCCAACAACCCTGAGCCGGCAACTTTCGAAAACACCATCATCGCGCTTGAAAAAAGCGGCCAGGTGCTGGGCCGCGCCACCACGGTGTTTTTCGCGTTGGTAGGTGCCGACACCAACAAGGACCGTGAAAAACTGCAGGGCGAGTATTCCACCAAGTTCTCGGCGCACTCCGACGCCATCAGCCTCAACGGCAAGCTGTTCGCACGCGTCAAAGCCCTGTACGACAGCCGTGACGCGCTGGGCCTGGACGCCGAGGGCCTGCGTCTGGTGGATCGCTACCACACCAGTTTCGTGCGTTCGGGCGCCAACCTTTCCGACCCGGGCAAGGCGACGCTCAAGAGCATGAATTCGGAGCTGGCCAGCCTGGGCACCAAGTTCAGCCAGAACGTGCTGGCCGAGGTCAATGCATCGGCGCTGGTGGTCGAGGACGTCATGCAGCTGGATGGCCTGACCGAACCGCAGATCGCCACCGCCGCCGGCCTGGCCAAGGCGCGCGGACTGGAAGGCAAGTACGTCATCACCCTTCTGAACACGACCGGCCAGCCGCCGCAGTCGCAGCTGACCAACCGCGCCCTGCGCCAGCGCCTGCACGAGGCCTCCGTGGTTCGCGGCAGCCGCGGCGGCGAGTTCGACAACCGCGAGATCATCTCCCGCATCATGACCCTGCGCGCTGAGCGCGCCAAGCTTCTGGGCTACCCCAACCACGCTGCCTTCGGTCTGGAAGACCAGACTGCACGCACCCCGGAAGCCGTCAACGCCATGCTGGGACAGCTGGCCCCGCCCGCGGTCGCCAACGCCAAGCGCGAAGCGGCCGAACTGCAGGCGGTGATCAACAAGGAAGGCGGCGATTTTGAACTGGCTCCGTGGGACTGGTCGTTCTATACCGAGAAAGTCCGCGCCGAAAAATACGACTACGACGACAGCGAGCTCAAGCCCTACCTGGAAATGACCAACGTGCTGGAGAACGGCGTGTTCTACGCCGCCAACCAGCTGTTCGGCCTGACCTTCAAGCAGCGCACCGATCTGCCGGTCTACCACCCGGACGTCACCACCTACGATGTGTTCAATGCTGACGGCAGCCAGCTGGGCATCTTCATCGCAGACATGTACGCGCGCGACTCCAAGCGCGGCGGCGCGTGGATGAATGCCTACGTGTCACAGTCCGGGCTGACTGGCTTCAAGCCGGTGGTCGCCAACCATCTCAACGTGCCCAAGCCGCCGGCTGGCGATCCCACCCTGCTGACCTGGGATGAAGTGACCACGATGTTCCATGAGTTCGGGCACGCGCTGCATGGCCTGTTTTCAGACGTGGAGTATCCATACTTCAGCGGCACCAGCGTGCCGCGCGACTTCGTGGAATATCCGTCGCAGGTCAACGAGATGTGGGCCGACTGGCCGTCAGTCCTGAAGAACTACGCCAAGGACTACAAGACCGGAGCGCCAATGCCGCAGGCGCTGTTGGACAAGGTGCTGGCCGCGTCGAAGTTCAACGAGGGCTTCAAGACCACCGAGTACCTGGCTGCCGCGATGCTGGACCAGCGCTGGCATCAGATTACTGCCGACAAGGTGCCCAAGCCGGCCGACGTGATCGCGTTCGAGACCAACGCGCTCAAGACCGACGGGATCTATTTTCCGCCGGTGCCGCCGCGCTACCGCACGCCCTACTTCAGCCACATCATGGGCGGGTACTCGGCCGGTTACTACGCCTATATCTGGTCGGAAGTGCTGGACGCCAACAGCACGGAATGGCTCAAGAACAACGGTGGCCTGACCCGCGCCAATGGCGACCATTTCCGGGACACGCTGCTATCACGCGGCGGCAGCGAGGATGCCATGGTGCTGTTCCGCAATTTCGTCGGCCACGAACCCAAGATCGAGCCGCTGCTGCGCAAGCGCGGTCTGATGACCGAACCCGATGGCGCCGGCAAGGGTGCCAGCAAGGAGTGATGGGCAGCGGCCGCGGGCCGCGATGGACATCAATGAAAACGCCACCCCAGGGTGGCGTTTTTTTCGAGCACAAACGAACCAGAGTGAGCGCGGACTGCTTCCCATTGCTCTCCGCGCTGCTGGGTTGCGCGGCCGGCCGGGGCGACCACGAAAATGATATCCGCGCTGGACCACCCCTGTTTCTGGTAAGCCCATCACTCGAGCTGGCGCAGGAATACAATCATTGACGGCGTGGAGGCCATGCGACAGTATCGCTTAGCGGATAAAATCGGTGCTCTATGCTACTAGGCAGCTTGTCCTTAGCGTTGGTTTCTTTCTGGCGGACGGCGTGATGACGTTCAGGGCCCGGAACACGCTTGCAGCAGCGGTCATCTGCTTGATCGCACTGGTGGCGAATGCCAGTGAGCCAGCTGGACGAGGATTTTGGGATGGACGTGAGGTCCTGCTTTCCGCATCGCCTGTCGCTCCCAAAGTTCGAATCGGCATCTGGGACAGCGGCGTGGACACTGCGCTCTTTGTTGGTCGGATTGCCCAAAACGAAAGCGGGCAGGATTTGATCCGAGGATATGACGCGTTCAAGCTGCGCCAGGACACGCCGACGGCAAAGCTGCCCGCTTCGGTCTCGGTGTGGCAAGACGAGCTCAATCGGGTCTTGCAGGCATTCGATGACATCGACAGCAATGTTGACAGTCCACAGGCGCGGGCACTGACCCGGCGCCTGAAACAGCAATCGCCTGAAGAGCAGGCATTGTTTGACGAAGCGGTGCAGCGATGGACTGGCTACTCCCATGGAACGGCAGTAGCAGACATCGCCTTGGCCGGACTTGAACAAGCCGAGATCGTCATAGCGCGCATGGAGTGGTGGCATGGATCGCCACCGGTTCCCTGCTGGACCCGCGAGTTGGCTGATCGAGAGGCTGCATCTATTGGAGACCAACTCAAGTTTCTGGTAGAGAACAAAGCGCGGGTCATAAACATGTCTTGGGGCCGCGCAGAAGGCGCCTACTTGGGGAATCTTGAAAAGTGCGCGCCTGACACACCGATTGAAGAGCGCAGTGCATTGGCGAGATACACCGTGGACACGATCCGCACTGCCCTTCGTGACGGCATGGCTGCAGCACCCGATGTGCTCTTTGTCGGCGCGTCCGGGAACGCAGGAACCACTGTCCGGGCAGCGAATCCGGCAACCAGGTTTTCGCTGCCGAATTTCCTGTTGGTCGGGGCGGTAGATCGCAATGGCGCTGCCACAGACTGGAGCAACGCAGGCCCCGAGGTCACTCTCTATGCCAATGGTGACCGCGTCCCGGCTCGGCTGCCCGGCGGCGCGCTCTCCTATCCGTCTGGAACTTCAATGGCCACTCCCGTGATCGTGAATGCCGCGGCCAAGATGCTATTCGTAAATCCCAGACTATCGGGGGCGCAGATGCGAAGCCTGCTAGAGGAAACTGCTGACCTAAATGCGACGGGACAACCGTTGCTGCACACTCGGCGTGCCGTCGAAGCTGCAAGAAAGTTGGCTACTCCTAGCGAGCGTCAGCCTAGTCCGGAGAGCGGCCAATAACGATTCATCTGGGCGGGGTTCCAGCCCGTTTGCTCGGTTTATCGGTGTCGAACCGCCTGCACCCGCTCACGGCCTGGCAAACAGGCTGGCATATTCAGGCGCCGCGTGCGGCAGCAGCACTGCCGCCGGTACATCCACAGTCTGGGTGCCGTCCGCATACGGCCCG
>JAJAZJ010000028.1 GCA_026785795.1 Pseudoxanthomonas sp. | reverse complement strand
GTTCGGCAGTGGTGGAGCGGACGGAGGTGGATTCAGTGACTTTTTCGAAGGCCTGTTCGGCCAGCGCTCAAGGCAGGCGGGCGCTGCCCAGTCCCGTGGCCCGCAGCCGCGGTATGCCGGCCCGCGAGATATCCGGGCAAAGCTGGCGGTTCCGCTGCAGGCGATCTACGACGGCGGCAGCCTGCGCATCACGGTCAAGGGCAAGCAGCTGGACGTGCGCGTGCCCAAGGGTGTCCGCCCGGGGCAGGTGATTCGGCTGGCCGGCCAAGGTGAGTCGGGCGGCAACCTGCTGCTGGAGGTGGAGTACGCGGCGCATCCGCAGTTCGAGGTGGACGGTCGCAACATCATCCACGTGCTCTCCGTTGCACCGTGGCAGGCGGCCCTGGGAGCGACGGTCAGTGTCCCCACGCTGGGCGGCTCGGTGGAGCTGAAGATTCCCGCCGATTCAGAAGCAGGCCGCAAGCTGCGCCTGCGTGGCCGTGGATTGCCGGGGCCGGCGCCGGGAGATCAGATCGTGGAGGTTGAAATCACTGCGCCCCGCGCGGTGAATGAGCAGCAGAGGGAAGCCTATCGGGCGTTGGCGAAAATGTTTTCCAACAGCGAGCAGAACTGAAACATACTCATTCGGGCGGGTAAAGTTTCTACGTTCTCGAGATCTACATCGGCGCAGGTCATTCTGGCTCACAGGCGGATCTTCAGCACCAGCGCTGAGCCCCTGATGCAGACGAAGATAATCAGCAGCCACCTCAAGCCGGCGCCGACGGTGGTTATCAACGTCATCCAGAATTCGTGGAAATGAAACTTACCGCTCGAAATGTACTGCTTGCGCTTCTCGGCCTTCAGCAATACGACTGCCAGGCTGGCCAACGCGATCAGCCCGCAGAGTAGAAGCAACTCAACGAATACCTTCAAGATCCCTGCCTGAGCCCCGGCTCTACCTGCATTGAGGCTGGTAGTGCCCGGACGGAGGCGCCTCAGCCAAGCGTGTGAATGGACGCTACAGTGGATGCAAGCCGATTGCGGGTATCAGGCAGGAGTGGGCGGTGGCGCTTCTGCCGTGTTGAAGATGCGCTCGATGACTTCCGCCAGTTCGTCTTCTGAAAACGGCTTGGTCAGGTAGGCCTTCGCGCCCTGGCGCAGGCCCCACATGCGGTCGGTGTCCTGGTCCTTGGTGGTGACCAGGATGACCGGGATATGGCGGGTGCTGGCGTCGCGGCTCAGCGTACGCGTGGCCTGGAATCCGTTGAGGTTGGGCATCACCACGTCCATCAGCACCATGTCGGGCAATTCGCGCTTGGCGACCTCCACCCCCGCAGCGCCGTCTTCAGCGGTAATGGACTGGTGCCCCAGTTTCTCCACGATGCGCTGGATGCCCAACAGCTGCGAAGGTGAATCGTCCACGATCAGAATACGCGCCATGCTTTACCCCACTTTGTCCACAATCCCGATTGTAGTGTGACTTCGGGCCTGCTGAAAATGGGCAGGGCTGATCCAGGCGTGACCGGGTGCCGATTTAGCCCAATCTGACCAGGGTCCGGCCGAAAGATTGCCCCGAAAGCATGCGTTTGAAGACCTCCGGAAGCCCCTCCAGCGTGGTTTCATGCCGGCATATGAGCTCCAGGTGGCCAGGTTTCCAGTCGTCGGCCAGATGCCGCCAGATATCGTCACGTATGCCGCGGGCCGTGCCGGCCGAGGCAACCCCCAGCAGCGACACCCCGCGGATGATGAAAGGCATGACCGTGGTGGGCAGATCGTGACTCGCCACCAGCCCGGCCGAGGCCACGTTGCCGTAGGCTGCGGTCTGTGCCAGCAGGCTGGACAGCATCGCGCCGCCCACGTTGTCCAGCCCGCCGCCGAAGCGCACCGATTCCATGGGTCGGCCAGTGGCCAGCGCCTCGCGCCCCAGCACCTGGGTGGCACCGAGCGACGTCAGGAAGGCGGCCTGTTCGGGCTTGCCGCTGATGGCGTGGACCTCGAAACCCGCGCGGCTGAAGATGTCCACCGCCAGCGAACCCACTCCCCCGGTGGCGCCGGTCACCGCCAGTGGGCCCAGGGCCGGTACCTGGCGATTGTCCAGCATCCGGTATAGCGCCAGCGCGGCGGTGAAGCCCGCCGTGCCCAGGATCATGCTTTCGCGCAGGCTCAGGCCGGATGGCAGCGGAATGACCCACTCGGCGGGCAGGCGCGCATACGCGGCGTAGCCCCCGTCCCGGGTTTCGCTGAGCCCACAGCCGGTGACCAGCACCGCATCGCCGTCCCGGAATGCCGGATCGGTGGACGCGACCACGTGCCCGGCCACATCAATTCCGCCCACCAGCGGAAAGCGGCGCAGGATTTTGCCCTCGCCGGTACCCGCCAAGGCGTCCTTGTAATTGACCGAGGAAAAAGCGACCCGGATGACCACCTCGCCCGGGCTCAGGTCATCCAATGCAATGGATTCGATGCCCGCATGGTGGCCAGCGGGCACGTCGTGGATGCGAAAGGCCGGGAAAGCTGCCTGGATGTCCATCTGCTGGCCCTGCTGATCAAGCGGATAGCGGGAAGGAAGGCGTCAATGCCGACCTGGATACGACCATCGTCGCAGGATAGCAGCACCCGCCGTCCGCCAGGATCAGCGCAGCGTCTGCCGCCGTTTTTCGTCGAGCCATTTCGAAGCATGGGCAGGCTCGTAGTCGCGCATCCACTGCAGCATGCGGCCAATATCATCGCCATGCCACAGGTCGGCGCGCTGTTCCGCGTGCAGGAACCGCTCTTCGACCATGCGATCGATCATGCCGATCAGCGGGGCATAGAAACCATCCACGTCCAGGAACGCACACGGCTTGTTGCCGATGCCCAACTGGCGCCAGGTAAGCATCTCGAAGATCTCCTCCATGGTGCCGAAGCCGCCAGGCAGGGTGACGAAACCATCGGACAGGTCGAACATGCGCGACTTGCGCTCGTGCATGGAGCCCACGATTTCAAGTTCGGTCAGGCCACGGTGGGCGACTTCCCAGTCCGCGAGCTGTTTGGGGATCACGCCGGTAACCTCGCCGCCGGCCGCAAGTACCGCGTTGGCCAGCACGCCCATCAGGCCCACGTTGCCGCCGCCGTAGACGAGCCGCAGCCCTTCCCTGGCGATACGATCGCCCAGTGCAGCCGCGCGCTCGGAATAGATCGGCTTGCTGCCGGCATTGGAGCCGCAATAGACGCAGATGGATTTCATACTTTTTATGGAGGATTGGGGATTAGGGATTCGTTATTCGACAAGGCAAAGGCCGGGATTATCCTGGTCGCTGACTAAGGAGCATGCGTAAGCGTGTGCAGCGGGACTGCTTTGACCCACCAATCCCGACTCCCGACTCCCGAATCCCCGCTCAGTTGACCTTGTGGATCGATCGCTTGCCCACGGCCATCGCAGCGTCGTGGACCGCTTCCGACAGGGTGGGGTGTGCGTGGCAGATGCGGGCCAGGTCATCGGCCGAACCGTTGAACTCCATGGTGATCACGCCCTCGTGCACCAGTTCCGACACGCCCACGCCAACCAGGTGCAGGCCCAGAATACGGTCGGTCTCGGCATGCGCCAGCACCTTCACGAAGCCGGCCGGTTCGCCCATGGCGACGGCTCGGGCAATGGCGGCGAACGGGAAACTGCCGGCCTTGTAGGGGATGCCCTCGGCCTTGAGCTCCTGCTCGTTCTTGCCGACCCAGGCGATTTCAGGTTCGGTGTAGATGACCCACGGCACGGTGTCCAGGTTCACGTGGCCAGGCAGACCGGCGATCAGTTCGGCTACGGCAATGCCTTCCTCGAAACCCTTGTGCGCCAGCATGGGGCCGCGCACGCAGTCACCTGCCGCCCACACGCCATCCACGCCGGTGTGGCAGTGCTCATCCACTTCGATCTGGCCGCGTTCATTGAGTTTTACGCCGGTGCCATCGGCCAGCAGGCCTTTGCTGGCGGCCTTGCGGCCCACGGCGACCAGCAGCTTGTCCACCGTCAGCGTCTTCTCACCTTCTGCATCGGTGTAGGTGACCCGCACTTCCTTGCTCTTGCCATTGCCAATGACTTCGGTCTTGCTGACCTTGGCACCCAGGCGGATGTCCAGCCCCTGTTTCTTGAATTCCTTCGCGGCGATCTTGGCCACCTCCGCATCCACGGCGGCCAGGAAGTCCGGCATGGCTTCGAGGATGATGACTTCGGCACCCAGCCGCTTCCACACGCTGCCCAGCTCCAGGCCAACCACGCCGGCGCCGATCACCGCCAGGCGCTTGGGCACATCGGTGAAGTCCAGTGCGCCCACGTTGTCGACAATGGTGTCGCCTTCGAACTTTGCGAACGGCAGTTCAATGGAGTCCGAGCCGGCCGCGAGGATCACGTTGGTGCCCTTCAGCTCGACTTCGCTGCCGTCGTGCTGCTTGACCTTGACCACGTTGCCGGGCTGCAGCTGGCCAAAGCCGTAGTAGGGGGTGATCTTGTTGGCCTTGAACAGCATGGCGATGCCGCCGGTGAACTGTTTGACGATCTTGTCCTTGCGGCCAATCATCGCCTCGATATCGATCCTGGCGTCCTTGAAGCTGATGCCGTGGTCGCCGAACAGGTGGCCCATGTTCCAGAACTGGCGCGAGCTGTCCAGCAGCGCCTTCGACGGCACGCAGCCCACGCGCAGGCAGGTGCCGCCCAATGCAGGCTTGCCGTCCTTGCCCAGTCCCGCGTCGATGCAGGCGACCGTCATGCCCAGCTGCGCCGCACGGATCGCAGCGTGGTAGCCGGCAGGGCCGGCACCGATGACGACGACGTCGAATTGCTCGCTCATTTTATTTTCTCACGTTGTTTGTGATTCGTGATTCGTGATTGGTGATTCGGAAGGGCGGTGAGAGGTGACGATTCGCTATTGCGAATCCCCAATCCCCAATCCCGGATAGCGCCTCTCACATTCCCAGCAGCATACGGCTGGGGTTCTCCAGCTGGTTCTTGATATCCACCAAAAACTGCACCGCGTCCTTGCCGTCGATGATGCGGTGGTCGTAGGACAGCGCGATGTACATCATCGGCGCGGCGATCACTACGCCGTTCTCGACGATGGCCCGCTCCTTGATCGCATGCATGCCCAGGATGGCGCTCTGGGGTGGGTTGACGATAGGCGTGGACATCAGCGAGCCGAACGTGCCGCCGTTGGTGATGGTGAAGGTGCCGCCCTGCAGGTCCTCCAGCGCAAGTTTCCCGTCACGCGCCTTTTTGGCGAATTCGGCGATGCCTTTCTCTATCTCGGCGAAACCCTGGCGCTCGACGCTGCGCAGCACGGGGGTGACCAGGCCTTTCTCGGTGGAAACCGCGATCGAGATGTCGGCATACCCGTGATAGATCACGTCGTTGCCGTCCACCGAGGCGTTGACCACCGGGTAGCGCTGCAGCGCGTTGGCCGCGGCCTTGGCAAAAAAGCTCATGAAACCCAGCTTGATGCCGTTGGCTTTCTCGAACGATTCGCCCAGCTCCTTGCGCATGGCCATGACCTTGCCCAAATTGACCTCGTTGAACGAGGTGAGCATGGCGATGGAATTCTTGGACTGCATCAGACGCTCGGCGATCCGCGCCCGGATCCGGGTCATGGGCACGCGCTCTTCCGGGCGTGCACCGCCCGCCTTGCCGGCGCCACCGCTGCGGCCATAGTTAACCAGGTCTTCCTTGGTCACCGCGCCCTTGCGACCCGTGCCTTCGACGTTGGCCGGATCGATGCCCTCGCTCACCGCCGTGAAACGCGCGCCTGGCGGCAGTCCTTCGGTGGATGCGACCGGAGACGGCTTGGTGGAGGCGGGCGCGGCAGCCTCTTCCCTGGCGGCTTTGGCCCTGGGCACCACTTCCTGCGCACCCGCAGCCGGTGCAGCCTCGGCTTGCTTGTCGGCGGCCGGCGCGGGCGCTGCGGCGCCTTCCTCGATGATCGCCAACAACTGCTGGCTGGTCACCGTGGCGCCTTCGGGGAACTTGATTTCCTTAAGCACGCCGTCGACGGGCGAGGGCACTTCCAGCACCACCTTGTCGGTTTCAAGGTCAACCAGGTTCTCATCGCGCTTGACCGCGTCGCCAGCCTTCTTGTGCCAGCTGGCAATGGTAGCGTCGGAAACGGATTCGGGCAGTACCGGGACTTTGACTTCGGTGGCCATGATACGGAGGCTTCCTGTTTGGATGTATTGACGTATGGGCTTATTCGGCAACGATATCGTTGCCGAACTTGTTGACCAGTGCGTCGGCGACCAGCTTCAGCTGTTCCTCAACGTGCTGGGCGAAGTGACCCGCGGCCGGCGATGGCGAACGCGAGCGGCCGGCATAGTAGAGCTGCTGCCTGTCGCCCAGGCAGGCTTTCAGATGATGGCGGATCTGGTACCACGCTCCCTGGTTCTGGGGCTCTTCCTGGCACCAGACCACTTCCCTGGCCGCGCTGTAGCGCTTGAGTTCGGCGGAGAGCAGCTCACGCGGAAACGGATACAGCTGTTCGACCCGCAATATGGCCACGTTGCCCTGGCTGCGCTTGGCCTGGTCTTCCAGCAGGTCGTAGTACACCTTGCCGGAGCACATCACCACGCGTTTGACCTTCTTCGGATCAGCCTTGGCGTCAGGGATCAGGTGCTGGAACTCGCCGTTTGCAAGCTCATCCAGTGATGACACGGCCAGCTTGTGGCGCAGCAGCGACTTCGGCGTCATCACGATCAGCGGCTTGCGTGTGGTCATATGCAGCTGGCGACGGATCATGTGGAAGCACTGCGCCGGCGTGGTGGGCACGCAGACCAGCATGTTCTCCAGCGCGCACAGCTGCAGGAAACGCTCCAGGCGCGCGGAGCTGTGCTCTGGCCCCTGTCCTTCGTAGCCGTGCGGCAGCAGCAGGGTGAGGCCGCTGATCCGACTCCACTTGGCCTCGCCGGAGGCAATGAACTGGTCAATCACCACCTGCGCGCCGTTGGCGAAGTCGCCAAACTGCGCCTCCCACACGTCCAGCGTGTTGGGATCGGTGGTGGAGTAACCGTACTCGAACGCCATCACGGCTTCCTCGCTCAACAGCGAGTCGATGATGGTGGCGTCCTCGGGGTTCTCGACCAGCTGGCGCAGCGGCACGTAGTCGCTGTCGCTTTTCTGGTCGTGCAGGATGGCGTGGCGGTGGAAGAACGTGCCACGGCCCGTATCCTGGCCCACCAGACGCAGGCGGTAGCCTTCAGAGAGCAGGCTGGCGTAGGCCAGGTTCTCGGCGAAGCCCCAGTCGCCGGGCAGCTCGCCCTCGCTCATCTTCACCCGGTCGTCATAGATCTTGGCAACCCGCGGGTGCAGGGTCACATCGGCGGGAATGGTATTGATAGCCTTGGCCAGCTGGTCCAGGGTCTTGCGCTTGACCCGGGTGCTGACCGGGTCGGTCACCTTGCCTGACAGATACTTGGACCAGTCAACAGCCCGTTCATCCGGCTTTGGGCTGGCAAGCTCGGTGGTGACCTGGCCCGAGTCCAGCTTGTCGCGCAAGCCGTCTACCAGCGCCTGCGCATCACCGGATTTGATCACGCCCTCGGCTTCCAGTTTGGCCGAGTACAGTGCGCGCGTCGTTTTGTGCGCACGGATGACCTGGTACATCAGCGGCTGGGTCGCGGCTGGCTCGTCGGCTTCGTTATGGCCCCAGCGGCGGTAGCAGACCAGGTCAATGACCACGTCTTTCTTGAACTGCTGGCGGAAGTCATAGGCCAGGTGGGCGCAGAACACCACCGCTTCGGGGTCGTCGCCGTTCACGTGCAGCACCGGCGCGCCCACCATCTTGGCCACGTCGGTGCAGTACAGGGTAGAGCGGGCGTCGTCGCGCGCGCTGGTGGTGAAGCCGATCTGATTGTTGATGACGATATGCAGCGTGCCGCCTACGGCGAAGCCGCGCGCCTGCGACATCTGGAACAGTTCCATCACTACGCCCTGGCCCGCAAAGGCGGCGTCGCCATGGATGATGACCGGGAGGACCTTGCTGCGTGCTGCGTCGCCGCGGCGTTCCTGGCGAGAACGCACGCTGCCAACCACCACGGGGTCGACAATTTCCAGGTGCGAGGGGTTGAAGGCAAGCGTCAGGTGCACCGGTTCGCCGGGGGTGGCGATATCGGCGCTGAAACCCATGTGGTATTTGACGTCGCCGGTATGCGCGCGATCATCCGAGTTGTGCTCGAACTTGCCCTCGAATTCATCGAACAGCCGCCGCGGTGACTTGCCCATGGTGTTGATCAGCACGTTAAGCCGCCCGCGGTGGGCCATGCCCAACACCATGTCCTTGACCCCGTCGCAGCCGGCGCGGCGCACGGTCGTGTCAAGCATCGGGATCAGCGCGTCACCGCCCTCCAGCGAGAAGCGCTTCTGGCCGACATACTTGGTGTGCAGGTAGCGCTCCAGGCCTTCAGCTGCGGTCAGCCGCTCCAGAACCCGAAGCTTGGTGGCCGCGTCGAGGCCATAGTTGCCACCGGCGGTTTCCAGGCGCTGGTACAGCCACTGGCGCTGCTCCATGTCGGTGATGTACATGAACTCGGCGCCGATCGAGCCGGTGTAGGTGGCCTTGAGCCGGGCCAGAAGGTCGCGCAGCTTCATGCGCGGCTGGCCGGCGACGCCGCCGGTGCTGAACTCGGCATCCAGGTCGCGGTCGGACAGGTCGTGGAAACCGATCTCCAGGTCCGGGGAATGCTGGGGTGGGGTCAGCCCCAGCGGATCCAGGTTCGCGCCCAGGTGGCCCCGGGAACGGTAGGCGGTGATCAGCCGGCCGATATGGCGCCCACGCTCGTCGCCACTCTCGGCCGAACGGCTGCTGTTGGCCGACTCCCGCGCGGACTGTGCAATGTGCGCAATGACCGCTGAATGTGGCACGTCACCGGCCTCGCGGCCCTTGAAGCCATCGAAGTAAGTCTTCCACTTCGGGTCGACGCTGTCGGCTGAGACCAGGTACTGCTCGTACAGGTCTTCAATGAAGGAGGCGTTGCCGCCACCGAGTTGCGAGGTTTGCGCAAACTGCTTCAGGAGGTTATCCACGATGGCGTTGGGCTGGCTTTGTGCTGGGGCCGATGTGCGGCGCGATGGGGGTGGGGCGAGTGCTGGATAGACCCGTGAGGGCGATGCCATTGACCCGCAAATTATACCCGCATGGTGAAGCTGACGTGCAGGCGCGGCAGGCTTGGGCGCTGCGTTGGCGGGCGGCATGGCTGCGGCCAGGGCTGGCCGCAATAGCCCCTCAGATGCCGAGGGCCCTGAACTCCACGCAGGGCCGTGCGCGTTCCCAGACCCGGTCGAAGCTATCCCGCAGCTGCCTTGCGCGGCCCGGGTAGTCGACGCTGGCCTCGCCCTCGAAACGGTTGCCCAGCGGCCTGAAGTAGTAACCGCCCAGGTCATTGGCGATGAACGCGGAGGCATAGGCGCGGTCCACCGGCTCGCGAACCTCGCGGAACACAAATACGCTGGGCAGGCGCTGGGCCAGTGCAAGCAAGGGCATCACCCCACGCTGTGGCGCCGCGGCATCCTGCAGCAGCACGTGTATTTCCGCACCACGGACGCCGGTGGCGAAACGGCGCAGGGCTTCAAGCGCGGCGATCGAGTCCAGTAGTCCGGGGTCAAGCTCACGGCTGTAGATCCACAGTTTGCGCCTGGCCTGGCTGCTGGTGCCGATGATGGCGGCAATGCCGCCGGCGGCGTCCTGGACCGGCGTGGGCCCATCAAGCACCCGATGCATGGCCTGGTGCTCAATGCCCGCCTCATGGAAGCGGGGGCCGAACGGGATGAAGCCGTGCCGAGCGTAAAAGGACTCTGCGCTCACCTGTGCGTTGAGCGAGAGCGATGGCCATTGCTGCGCGCGCGCCAAATCCACCAGTGCGCGCAGCAGCGCATCGCCAACCCCGCGTCCGCGCCATCCGGCCAGCACGGCCATGCGTCCAAGCTTATGGTCCGGGGTCAGCCTGCCCGTGCCTATTGGCTGGCCCGCCGGGTCGCGCGCGATCACGTGCCAGCACAGCGGATCCAGCGCGTCCCATTCCTCGGCGATCGGCACCTGCTGCTCCTGCACGAACACCGTCTCTCGCACGGCACGAAGCTCGTTCACTCCGCTGGCGTAGTTGATCGCTTCGACCCTGTAGCTGGGGTCATTGCTCATGGTTCTTCTCCGTCAGCCAGCAGCTGGTAGTGGCCTTGTGCATGCAGCTCAAGTGCAGCTTGGCGTCCATCTTCTGAAAGCGCTGAATAAAGCGCACTGTCCAGCTCGGCGGACCCGGCCAGGCGCCGCGCGTCCCTGACCGGCAGTTGGAACTGCAGGCCACTGCAGAACAGGGTGGCTCCATGTTTGCCGCGGCGCCATGCCATGCGCGAAAACGGGTGCAGCTGCAGGATGGCGCCGTGCTCCAGATCCCACTCGATCTCGATGCGTGAGCGCGGATCATCGTCCGGCACGACTTCGGCACCCGCGCGGTAGGTGGTGATGAAGCGCCCGAACCAGTCCCCCAGCTTGTCTGGATCGTTTATGCGCAGTGCGTTGAGCGCGGCCACAACGCGCTTCATCGCGTCCGCATCGATTTCGTTCGCGTCCCGCGGCGGCGACAGGTCCGCGTCACGGTAGCGCATGCTTTCATCGGCATCGGCGACCAGCGTGTCCAGATAGTCGCTGATCAGGTCTGCGGATGATGGCGCGCGCATGCCCACCGAGAACGTCAGGCAGGGATTCACGGCGACGCCGTGATGGGGTACGCCCGGCGGCAGGTACAGCATGTCGCCTGGCTCAAGTATCCAATCATGGGTCGGAACGAACTCGCGCAGCAGCTTAAGCTCGGCATCCTCACGGAATGCCAGGGGCGGGTTTGGCCCGGCATCGATCTGCCAGCGGCGCTGGCCCTGGGCCTGCAGCAGGAATACGTCGTACTGGTCCACGTGCGCCCCGACCGAACCGCCGGTCGCGGCAAAGCTGACCATGATGTCGTCAAGCCGCCAGCGGGGAAGGAAATCGAATCGTTGCAGCACCCGGCGTATGTCGGCGTCCCATTTATCCACATCCTGCACCAGCAGGGTCCAGTCGTGGTCGGGCATGCCGGGGAATTCATCTTCCTGGAACGGCCCGTTACGCAGGGTCCAGCGGTCGTTCTCCCGGTTGTGGCTCACGATTCGCGACAGCGCCATTTCCTCGCAGGCAAGCCCGGCCAGGTCTTCCGGCTGGATCGGCGACACGAAGCCGGTGAAGGCCTGGCGAATAAGCAATGGCCGCTTCTGCCAGTAGTCGCGTAGGAAGCGTGCCGCAGTCATGCCGAGCAGCTGCCTGGTGGTGCCGAGGACTTCGATCATGGCGCGGCCTCGTGGGCAAGGATTACGGACTTTCCCTCGAGGTGCTGGTATAGCTGCGCGTCCGCCTGCCGCGCAGACCGGCGGTGTGCTGTGGGCTTGACCATTACGTTGATGATGGGCCGTAAACGCATCCGCATCAGATCCGGCGGGCAAGCGTTTCGGCCAGCCCGATGTAGGTGCCTGGGGTGAGGGCAAGGAGGTTTTGCTTGGCATCCGTGGGCAGGTCAAGGCCCCCAATGAATGTACGCATGGAGGACTCGGTCATGCCCTGGCCGCGGGTCAGCGCCTTGAGCTGCTCGTAGGGGTTGGGCAGCCCATGGCGGCGCATCACCGTCTGCACGGCTTCGGCCAGGACTTCCCAGGCCGCGTCCAGGTCCGCGTCCAGGCGCTGCGGGTTTACGGTCAGCTTGCCTAGGCCTTTGCCCAGCGAATCCAGCGCGACAATGGTGTGGCCGAACGCCGTGCCCAGTGCGCGCAGGACGGTGGAGTCGGTGAGGTCGCGTTGCCAGCGGCTGATCGGCAGCTTGGCGCTGAAGTGTTCGAACAGGGCGTTGGCGATGCCGAAATTGCCTTCGGCGTTCTCGAAATCGATCGGGTTGACCTTGTGCGGCATGGTAGAAGAGCCGACTTCGTCGTCGTTGAGCTTCTGCTTGAAGTAACCAAGTGAGATGTAGCCCCAGAAGTCCCGCGACAGATCAATCAGAATAGTGTTGGCGCGACGGGTGGCATCGCCAATCTCGGCAATGCTGTCGTGGGGTTCGATCTGGGTGGTGTAGGGGTTGAATACCAGGCCCCGGCTTTCGACGAAGCGCTGGGCGAAGGCCGGCCAGTCCACGTCCGGGTAGCTGGCGACGTGGGCGTTGTAGTTGCCGACGGCGCCATTGATCTTGCCGCTGAGCTCAACCGCCGCAATCTGCGCACGCTGGCGCTGCAGCCGGGCCACCACGTTGGCGATTTCCTTGCCCAGCGTGGTGGGCGAGGCGGTCTGGCCGTGGGTGCGCGACAGCATCGGCTGCGCGGCCTGTGCGTGAGCCAGCCTGCGCAGTGTTTCGATCACGGAATCGAAGGCGGGCAGCACCACGTCGCGGCGCGCCTGTGCCAGCATCAGCCCGTAGGACAGGTTGTTGATATCTTCGCTGGTGCAGGCGAAGTGCACGAACTCGAGCGCGGCGCCCAGTTCGGCATCATCC
>JAJAZJ010000027.1 GCA_026785795.1 Pseudoxanthomonas sp. | reverse complement strand
GGTGTCCGGCTGCGAGGGTGCGGCGCTGGGCCTGATCGAACGCAGCCTGCGGCATGCCGAACTGCTGCTGGGGCAAGCACCCACCCTGCTGCTGCATGGCGGGGGCGCCGATGGCCTGGCGTCGCTGCTGCCGCAGGCGCAGCACTCTGCATCGCTGGTACTGGACGGGCTGGCGCTGTGGTCGCGCGTTGGCGCAGTCAACGCTTAGAATCCACGCATGCTGATTCGCGCCCTGATCGTCCTGCTGCTGGCACTGAACCTGGGCGCCGCCGCATGGTGGATGACGCGCCCGGCACCTGCGCCCGCCGCGCCGCCCCTTCAGCCGGCGGGTGTGCCGCGCCTGCAGCTGTTGAGCGAGGCTGCAGCCGTGGCTTCACCGGCGCCAGCGCCGGCTGCAGCTGCAGCCGCTGGGTCCGGCGCGGAGCCCGGTTCCGGGTCTGACGCGTCACTGCTCGCCCCTGCGGATCCCGCGCAGGCGGTTGCTGCTGCGACCCTGCAGTGCTACCGCCTGGGGCCGTTCGCGGATACGGGCGCGGCCAATGCCGCCGCCGCGAGTATCGGCGCGGTGGCCACCCGCACGCGGGTGCGGGAGCTGCCGGGCAGGGCGGCCAGCGGCTACCAGGTGACCCTGCCGCCACAGGCGGATCGCGCAGCGGCGCAGGCACTGGCACAGCGCATCGGTGCCGCCGGTTTCGAGGACTATCTGGTAGTCAACGCAGGCGATGCAATCAACGGCATCGCGCTCGGCCGCTACGCCACACTCCTTTCGGCAGAGCGTCGCCAGGCCGCGCTGCAGGTCGCCGGCTTTCCCGCGCAGCTGCAGCCCCTTGGCGACGCGGTGGCTTCGCAGTGGTGGCTGGACCTGGCCGCGGCGCCCGGCGCCGCCGAAGCGCAGCTCAGGCAAGCTGGCGCTGCCGCGCAGTCACGCTCGCTGGATTGCGCTGCGCTGCGGTAGACTCTGCGTCCGCTTCGGTCAGGCATCGCAGCGTGCTTGCAGCCATGCCGGCATAGCTCAGTTGGTAGAGCAACCGCCTTGTAAGCGGTAGGTCCCCAGTTCGAATCCGGGTGCCGGCACCACATTAATGGACGATGCCAATGCATGGTCGGCGGCGGCGAACCGGGCTAGACTCTGCGGCCGTTCCGCCAGTCGCCAGTATTCAGCCATGAGTCGAATTTTCCCTCCAGTTTCACTGCTGGGCGTGCCCACCGATATCGGCGCCGGCCATCGCGGCGCACGCATGGGGCCGGATGCACTGCGCATCGCCGGCCTAGCAGAAGCCTTGGTTGCGCGCGGGGTCGAGGTGGCCGACCGCGGCAACCTCAGCGGCCCGGTCAACCCGTGGCAGCCTCCGCAGCACGGGTACCGACACCTGGATGAAGTGGTGGCCTGGAACCGCGAGCTTATGCACGCCACCCTGGCCGAGCTCAGGCTTGGGCGCATGCCCATCATGCTGGGTGGCGACCACTGCCTGGGGGTGGGGTCGATTACTGCCGTGGCCCAGCATTGCCGGGATACCGGCCAGCGCCTGCGCGTGATCTGGCTGGACGCACACTCGGACTTCAATACCAGCGAGGTCACGCCGTCCGGCAACATCCACGGCATGCCGGTCGCCTGCCTGTGCGGCATTGGACCGGAAGGGCTGACCCATCTCGGCGGACACGCACCTGCCATGGACGCGGCTGACATCCGCCAGATCGGCATCCGCTCGGTAGACCCCGAAGAAAAACGCCTGATCAGGGAAAACCGCATAGACGTCTATGACATGCGCTACATCGACGAAAACGGGATGAAGCGGGCAATGGAGGCGGCGCTCGAAGGCGTGGACCAGAACACCCACGTGCACGTCAGCTTCGACGTGGATTTCCTGGACCCCTCGATCGCGCCGGGCGTGGGCACTACGGTGCCTGGCGGCCCCAACTACCGCGAGGCACAGCTGGTGATGGAAATGATTGCCGATACCGATCGCATGCTGTCGCTGGACATCGTGGAGCTCAACCCGATCATCGACTCGCGCAACCTGACCGCCGAACTGGTGGTCGAGCTGGTGGAGAGCCTGTTCGGCAAGTCCACCCTGATGCGCGACTGAAGCTGAACGGATCCGGCCGCGTTCACGCCCGCCGAATGTCTGCTACGTCACCCTCCATCCACGGTGGGCGGGCAGGCAACAGTTTTGGGTTGCAGTCACCCCCAAACGCGATGCACCCAACCATAGGAGGTTCTACATGAAGCGTTTATTTGCGTTGATGCTGGTTTCGATGTTCTCAATCGGCATGCTCTCCGGCTGCAATACGATGGCCGGTGCTGGCAAGGACGTGCAGAAGGTCGGCGAGAAGGTCGAAGACAAGGCCCAGGATTGCAAGGACGGCAAGTGCTGATAGCACTGGCCCGCGTCCAGCCTCACTGAATGCTTCAAGCGAAGGGCCGGTTTACCGGCCCTTCGTCGTTTCGGGCCTATCAACCACGACTGGACCAAGCGCAGATGTTGGAAGATGTTCACGCCGGCTTGACCCGGCGCGGATGCAATGGCTGCCACCCTTTGCATGCGGTATCCCCTGCCGCTCAACGTGAAGCGGAAAGCCATGAACAAGGACATCATCGCCGGCAGCTGGAAACAGCTGAAGGGCAAGATCCAGGCCCAGTGGGGCGACCTGACGGACGACGACGCAGCTGAGTTCGGCTCCATCCGTTAGACCAAACAACGGGCCGCAAGGCCCGTTGTTGGTCGTGGCGACGCTGGATCAGCGCGGCGGCGGGTCGGCCACGTAGCCGTCGGGAAACGCGCTGGGGCGGGTGCCGCCGGGCAGGTAGTACGGCGTGGCGCGCGGAATGATCCCCAGTGCGGCCAGTCGGCGCTCGTCTTCGTAGCGCAGTTCACTGACCTGTGCAGGCCTGTGCGTGGCGCGGATGAAGCTGGTCTGGCTGACGGGCGACCACT
>JAJAZJ010000026.1 GCA_026785795.1 Pseudoxanthomonas sp. | reverse complement strand
GCCCCTGGATCAACAGCATGGCCACCTCCAGTTCGCGAGGGGACAGGCTGTCGAAGGGTGAAAGATTGCCCCCGGCCACGTTCGACAGGGCCATGTTCTGGGCCACGTTGCTGCCCAGGTAACGCTTGCCGCGCGCGACTTCGTGCACGGCGCGCAGTAGTTCCGCCGCATCGCCGGCCTTGCCCAGATAACCCGAGGCACCGGCTTCCAGCAGCCGCTTCGGCAGCGGACCGTCTTCCAGCACCGACACGATGATGACCTTGGACCCCAGGTCGCTGCGGGTAATGCGTTCGGTGATTTCCAGCCCGCTCAGACCGGGCAGGTGCAGGTCGCACAGCACCACGTCGGGCCGCAGCTTGCGGATCTGCGGCAGCGCGTCCTCGCCGTTGTCGGCCTCGCCCACCACTTCGATATCCAGTTCGCTGCCCAAAATCATCTTCATGCCGGTGCGTACCAGGGCATGGTCGTCAATCAGGTATACGCGAATGGTCATCCCAGGCTCCCCGGTTGAACCGTAGGCGCGAGACTAGCCCCGGCAGCGCTGATCTTCAACCTGCCGTGCGCGCTTGAGGTGCTCGAAGCAGGCCTTCACCCGCGGGAAGGCGGGCAAGGCCGCTGACTAACGCGGCGGCGGCGCCCGTGGCGGCTGCCGGCCGCTTGGCCGTCCGCTGCCCATGATCAGCCTGGCGACGTTGGCGATGTCTTCGGTCTCCACCACGTCATTCCCGTTGAGCAGCACCACCGGCCCCTTGCGCGGCGGGCAGGCGGGCCGCGTCTGCCTGGCCCAGGCCTGCTGGAAACCCGCACGCAGCGCCGCAGCGTTGGACTGTACGGCCTGCGGCTTGGAATGCTGCGACGCGCTGAAATCGGCACGTACCAGATAGCCGGCCTCGGCGATCTCCACGCGCGGGTTCTTCCACGCGGCGATGATCCAGGCCGGCTTGCCGACGAAACGTACCCTGCCGTCGGCTGGCAGGGTGCGCGCGAACTCGCGCGGCACCGTGTCCAGCAAAATGATCCCGTCCACCGGGATATCGGTCAGCGGCAGGGCCTGGCGAAGCCCGAGGCGTGGCTCGCTTTGGGTTTCGAGGGTCAGGTTGATCACCTCGCAGCCCACCACCGGGCCCATCACCAGCGCGTCGTGCCCCTGGCTGCTGACCCTGCGCGCGCTGAGCGTCAGGTTGATGGTTTCGGTGGCGGTTCCCGACAGCGTGGCGTCGATCTGCCGGCTGCCGCCAAAGATGCGCGGAGGGAACACGCGCGAATCCACCTGCGCAGTGGCCGTAGCCCGCAACGGGACGGCGGCGCGCACCCCCTCGCCGGGCACCCACTGGGTCTGGATCTGCCCGACCTGGAGGCTGCCTGCACCCGATTTCAGGGTACTGCTGAAACCACCCTGCTGGCCCAGGAAACTGAAGTTGCGCTCGGCCAGGGAGCCGTTCGGGTTCTCCAGGCTGACCGAAATACGGCGCTGATCTTCGCTGAGCTGGTTGAAGCCTTCGAACACCGAAGCGCCATAGGCCCGGCTGATCCAAAGCGCGGTGTCGGCGGCCGGGTCGCTCACCTGCGACAGCCTTGATTCAATCGACTGCTCCAGTTGCTCAACGCGCTTGCGCAGCTCGGCAGGGTCGTCGGGCAGGCTTGCAGCGCTGGGCAGGTCGAGGGCCGGCCGGTCGCCGCCCATCATCCACACGCCCTGGCGGGTGGCAATGGGAGCAGCCAGGTCGAACGATGCATCGATGCTGGAGGGCGGCAGGCCGAGGCGCAGGCCGTACGATGACTGGCCCGCGCTGATCGTGGCCACGTTGTCCAGCTTCAGCGGGATGATGGCCGGCACGCGCAGCGGCAGGCTGAATTTCAGGCCTTCGGCCACCAGCTCGGTCGCCTGTGATGACACGATCTGGTTGGCAAAGCGCGAACCGCTGAAGGTCAGCGCGCGCCAGCTGAGCGCCGGCGCGATCTCCAGCATTGACAGTGAGAACATCGCCCGGTCCGTGCCCTGTGCCGGGTCATGTTCGACGCCGCGCAGCAGCAGCAGGGCCGAGCCGGAAATTTTCACCGCCAGCTGCGGGCGACTGTCGCTGGACACGCGCAGGCTGATCAACACCCGGGTCGAGCCCGAGCGTGGGCTGGCCTCAAGTGAGATCACCTCGAAAGTGTTGCCGGGCAGTTCGGCCAGCTGGACCTGGGCACCTTCCAGCGTATCCAGCGCCTGGTTCAGTGCAGCGGTGGACAGGAAGGCACCCACCTTCCAGTCGTCCGGCACGCGCCGCTGCTGCAGCTGCTGCTGCACCGCCTCAAGTTCGATGACCTGTCCCTTCAGCGTATCCAGCACTTCCACGCGCTGCGACTGGTTTGCCCGCCAGCCAAGCAAGGCGCAGGCCGCAACGGCCAGCACGACCAAAGCGGCCAGCACAATTCCGACCAGCTTCCGCTTGGAAATCGCCATCATCCACCGCGTCGAGGTAAGCATTCGCTGGGCAGGACACCCGCCAGAGAACTATCGGACGGGCTGCGCCGCCCGTACCGAGTGTATGCCGGAATCGGCGCGAGGAATGGCGGAGAGAGTGGGATTCGAACCCACGGTAGGCTCACACCTACGGCAGTTTTCAAGACTGCTGCCTTAAACCACTCGGCCATCTCTCCGATGTTTCAAGCATGACCGCCGGATTTTCCCGGAACGGGGCGCGGCTGACTACGACAACACGCGTTCATCCAGTTTCGGGGCGGGAACCGGCTTGCCGTCCAGGGCCTCGGGTGGGCAGTGCCTGCCACAGTCCAGGCGCGAGGCTTCAATCTGCCTGGGCAGGTGTTCGGCCAGGAAATCGATGAACACCCTGACCGCGGGCAACATGCCGCGGCGCGAGGCGAACACCGCGTGGCAGATACCCTGCGGCAGCGACCATTCCGGCAGCACGACCTCCAGATCGCCCTTGCGCACCCGATCAGCGCACACGGTTTCCGGCAGCAGGGTGATGCCGAAACCGTCGCGGGCCATGGACTGCAGCAGCGGGAAATCAAAGCCGGACAGCCGCGGCTGCAGGTCCACGCGACGCACCTCGCCATTGGGGCCATGCAGCTCCCAGCGCTGCCGGGCTTCGTCCTCGCTGGTGCTGAGGGTAACGTGCTCGGCCAGTTCGTCTGGATCGCGCGGGCGACCGGCCCGCGCCAGGTACTTGGGGCTGGCGACCATCAGCTGCTGGATCTGGCCGAAGCTGCGCATCACCAGGCTGCCGTCGTCATCCAGCTTGGCGCGCACCCGCAGGGCCACGTCATAGCCTTCGTTGATGATGTCCACGCGCCGGTTGTTGACGTGCAGCTGCAGGCGGACCTTGGGGTACTGGTCCAGGAACACCGGCAGGATCCTGGGCAGCAGGTTCTGGGCCACTTCCACCGGCACGCTGACCCGCACCACGCCGCGCGGCTCGGCGCTGAGGCGGTCCACCACCTCGCGTGCAGCCTGGGCTTCGGCCAGCATGGCCTGGGCATGACGATGCACGCTCATGCCCACGTCGGTGACCGCGAAGCGACGCGTGGAGCGCTGCAGCAGACGCACGCCCATCTCGGTTTCCAGCTGGCTGATGCGCCGGCTCAGGCGCGACTTGGGGATGCCCAGCGCGCGTTCGGCCGCGGCGAAGCCGCCGTGGTCCACGACCATGGCGAAATAGTAGAGGTCGTTCAGATCCTGCATGGGGACAATTCCATAGCCAGAACAATTAGCGGTATTTAACCACTTTCATTCCAGTGCTACAACGATATTTCAATCCTCCCGCTCCTCCCATCCGTCATTGGAGAGACCTCAATCCGGAAAGGACCGGAAAAGATCACTCGATCCGGTCGGCCCCGCCCATGTAGGGGCGCAGCACCTCGGGCACGGTGATCGATCCGTCCGCGTTCTGGTAGTTCTCCATCACCGCGATCATCGCCCGGCCCACCGCCACGCCCGAGCCGTTGAGCGTATGCACGGGCTCGGGCTTGCCGGTGGCGGGATTTCGCCAGCGCGCCTGCATGCGCCGGGCCTGGAAATCCTCGCAGTTCGAGCATGAGGAAATCTCGCGGTGGGTGCCCTGTGAAGGCAGCCACACTTCCAGGTCATAGGTCTTGGCGGCGGAGAAGCCCATGTCGCCAGCGCACAGCAGCATGCGCCTGTAGGGCAGGCCAAGTTTCTCCAGCACCACTTCGGCGCAGCGGGTCATGCGCACCAGCTCGTCATAGCTTTCGGTCGGCCGCGCGATGGTCACCATTTCCACCTTCTCGAACTGGTGCTGGCGGATCATGCCGCGCGTGTCGCGGCCGTGGCTTCCGGCTTCGGCGCGGAAGCACGGCGATTGCGCGACCATGCGCAGCGGCAGGCCGGCCTCGTCCAGGATTTCATCGCGCACGATGTTGGTGAGCGGAACTTCCGCGGTCGGGACCAGGTAGCGCCTGCTTTCGCCGACCATGGTAGAAAAAAGATCTTCTTCGAACTTTGGCAGCTGCCCCGTGCCCTGCATCGCCGATTCGTTGACGATCAGCGGCACGTTGGTTTCTTCATAGCCATGTTCTTGGGTGTGCAAATCAAGCATGAACTGGGCCAGCGCCCGGTGCAGCCGCGCCACGTCTCCACGCAGCACAGTGAAACGTGCGCCGGATAGTTTCGCTCCGGCATCCCCGTCCAGCCATCCGTGGCGCGCACCCAGTTCTACGTGGTCCTTGACCGCGAAATCGAACTCCCGCGGCAAGCCCCAGCGATGCTGTTCGAGGTTGCCACTTTCATCGCTGCCCGGCGGCACGCTGGCGTGCGGCAGGTTGGGGATTTCCAAAGCGATGGCCTCAATGGCGTCGCGGATCCGCTCCAGCTCCAGTTCCGATGCCTTCAGCTCCTCGCCGAAACCGGCCACCTCGGCCATCAGCGTGGATACGTCCGCGCCCTTAACCTTGGCCTGGCCGATGGCCTTGGACCGGGTGTTGCGCAGGTTCTGCAGCTCCTGGGTGCGCGTCTGCAGCTGCTTGCGGGCGGCCTCCAGCGACTGCAGTGCAGACACGTCCAGCACGTAGCCGCGTGTTTGCAGCAGGCGCTGGGCAAGTTCGGCAGGGTTGGCGCGAAGCAGGGCAGGATCAATCATGGCTGGGCGGGAGATACGTTGAAAGGGCGATTATCGCCTGTTACGCCGACCCTTGCCGCACCCGATCAGCGATACGCCGGGGCGCCGCACATCACGAGGCCTTTTCCAGACCACCGTTGCGCGAAAACAGGATGGCGATGGGCCGGGTGCCCTTGAACTCCGCCAGCACCATGGCGATGCAGGCGGTAGTCGGCATGGCGTGGAAGGCGCCGGGAATGCCCCACAGCGCGGTCCATGCCGCCAGCGAAAATGGCAAGGCCGCCGGCCGGCCTGGGCGCCAGCCACCTGGTTCGCAAGCGCGATGCGGCACTCCAATCGAAACACAGCCACAGCCGGGAAGCGGGCGTTGGTTTCGCGCGACTACGCGCGCGTCAGCGCAGGCGGAGGTGGGCTGTGCCAGAATCTTGGCCCACTGCCCCGGATCTGCATATGAGCACTGAGAGCGAACCGAAGGATCCGACCATCGTGTTCCGCCTGCCGCGCCGCGCACTGCGCATCGCGGCGATGGCTTTCGGCGCCGGGTTATTGCTGTTCCTGGCGGTCTGGTGGAGCGGGCGCGACGGCGCGTTCTACCGGGTCCCGGCAGGTATCGTGGGCAAGACCGGTGACGTCGTGGAGCCACTGCCGGCGCCCATGGCGGGTGCAGACGGTGCCAGCGACATGCCCGATGCCGGTCAGCCCGCGCCGAGGCTGGAGCCGGTTGCGCCCGCGCCCATTGCACCCGTTGCCGGCACGGCTCCGCAGGCTGGCATTGCGTCGTCCGATACACCGCGTACGGCTGCGCCACTAGCGGGCGGCAGCACGCCGCGGCCGCTGCCCGGACAATCGCCCGCCCCCGCCTATCCCGCCGCTGCGCTGCGGCGCGGCGAAACCGGCACGGCCCTGATCCGCGTCACCGTCGACGCCAGCGGAACCCCCGTGGAGCTTGCCCTCGAACAGCGCAGCGGCTCGCGGGAGCTTGATCGGGCTGCGCTGGATGCGGTGCGGCGCTGGCGCTTCCAACCGGCGCAGCGCGATGGCCAGGCGATCACGGAGAGCGTGGTGGTGCCGATCGAGTTCAAGGCCCAGCGCTAGACCAGGCCAAGGCTCAGCCGCGGAAGCCGCCAAACCCGCTGCGCATGGCAACGCCCTCGAAATCGGGAAACGACGTAGTCACGTTGGCCACGTCCCGGATCGTCACCGGGCCTTGCGCACGCTGCGCCGCGATGCTGAAAGCCATGGCGATGCGGTGATCGCCGTGGCTGTCGACCTGACCTGAAGCAAGATTTCCGCCGTGCACGGTAGCCCCGTCGGCCGTCTCGTCAACCCGGATGCCCAGCGTCCGCAGGCCCGCTGCCATCGACGCCAGCCGATCCGATTCCTTGACCCGCAGCTCGGCGGCACCGCGCACCACGGTCTGGCCTTGCGCACAGGCCGCGGCGACGAACAGCGCGGGGAACTCGTCGATCATGTCCGGCACGAGTCCGGTCGGCACTTCGATACCGTGCAGCGGCGCGTGCCGCACCAGCAGATCGGCCACGGGTTCTCCCCCATGCTGGGTATGGTTTTGCTCCTCGATGCTGGCGCCCATGGCCCGCAGCACGGCCAGCAGCCCGGTGCGCCGCGGGTTCAGACCGACCGCACGCAGGCGCAGTTCGGAGCCGGGAACCACGCAGGCGGCCACCAGGAAGAACGCCGCGGAGGAAAAATCCGCGGGCACCGCGATGTCGGTCGCCCGCAGGCGCTGGCCGCCGCGCAACCGCGCGATGCCCGGGGAGAAATCGATCTCCACCCCGAACGCGGACAGCATGCGCTCGGTGTAGTCGCGGGTGGGATGCGGCTCGCGCACCACGGTTTCTCCCTGCGCGTACAGCCCGGCCAGCAGCAGCGCTGACTTCACCTGTGCACTGGCCACTTCCAGGGTGGCATCCACGCCGCGAAGGGCCTGTCCGCCGTGCACATGCAGCGGCGGCAACCCGCCCGCTTCGGTATCGATACGCGCGCCCATCCGCGCCAGCGGCTCGGTGACGCGGCGCATGGGTCGCTTGCTGAGGGAGGCATCGCCAACCAGCACGCTGTCGAAGCGCTGCGCTGCCAGCAGCCCGGCCAGCAGTCGCATGCCGGTGCCGGCGTTGCCGCAG
>JAJAZJ010000025.1 GCA_026785795.1 Pseudoxanthomonas sp. | reverse complement strand
GCCCACTGGCGATCGCGGCCTTGGAGGGGCCGTCGCGTTCGCGCACCTGCCGGCTTGACCGCGAGCAGTCAGCTCACTGCAAGCGGGAGCGGGCGATCGTTTTTACGACGCCGCCGGACCCGACGGCTCATAAGTTCCGCGGTAACCCCTTCAGTATTTTCTTGCCCTGGCTTTCTTCTTCCTGTGGCTTTTCTTCCCCGTCGTTCGCGCTGGAGTCGACATCCATGCCGGACAGGTCCATGCCCAGCATTGCGGTGCTGGTGGACTTGCTGCGCACGCGTACATTCCACTCCGGCTTCCACGGCTGCTTGGGGTCGGCAGGCTTCGGTGGCCACGCAAGACTGGTTTCCGGGCCATATGCAATCATGCTCAGCATGGCCATGCCTCCTTCCGGGTTGCCCGCGCCGGTGGACTTGAAGATGCCCTGGGGGATCGTGCAGCTGGTGGCGGCGGGCGACAGCAGCACCTTTTGCTGCAGCCACTTGTCGATGAAGGAGCCGGTCAGGTAGTTGAACAGCTCGTGGCCTGCCCCTGCGACCTCGGAACTGCTCCACAGCACTAAATTACTTTCGTCCTGCATGGCCATCGCATTGATGAAGTAGGCGCGGCTGCGGTCGACTGTTCGCCAGCTGAGCGCGATGCTTTCGGCCAGCTCGCCGCGCGTTTGCAGCGCGATCTTCGGCATGAAGTCGGCGCTCTGGCCAAGTTCGAACTTAAGCGAGGCCGGCACGCCGTCGCCTGTAATCTGGTGCTGCCCGACCATCGAGGAGCGGTCCGGCACGCGTTTGGCATTTTTCCGGTTCGGCCACAGCGCGTAGGTCGGGTTGGGGTTGATGTCGCCGTCGGGCACGAACATGCCAGGCGCCATGCTGCCGCTCATCTCCATCGCGCCTTTCTTCAGCCGCATCGTCATCACCTTGGGCTGGCCGGGGCGCACCGTGGCGCCGCAGCCCCAGTACTGGCGAATGGTGACTTCCACATCTCCGCTCTGGGCGGGGGAGGACGCTGCGTCCTTTTGCGGTGCCGATGGCGACGGGAGCAGCGGCAGCGACTTGCCGACGCCAAGCCCAGTTGGAACCAGTTGCTCGGCTTCGACACCGGGTCGGAGGCTGTTGAGCATCGCGATGTCGAGCAGCTTGCCGGTGCTGGCCGGGCTGTTGCGCGCTTGGGGATAGGTCTGCGGCCCCTGATTCCCCATCATCCTGCCGGCAAGGCCACCCAGCCCGCCCAAATCCGGCATGCCGGCCATATCGTGGGTGGCCACGTCGATCCAGACCTGCACGGGCGGGCTGGAAAGCGCGCTGGCGGCCGGCAGGGCAGCCAAAAGGGTGGCCAGGGCGATGAACAGGGGGCGACGGGTGTGGGCCATGACGGGCATCCGGGAAAGGAACATATCCGAACAACGGCAGCGGAGCCCGGGATAGGACAGCCGATCAGCAGCGTACGCGGTACGGCCACCTCGCGGCCGTGCCATTAGACCAGCGCAATCGACTTGTTCTTCCGCTCCGCCAGCCGCTTCTCAAGGTAGTGGATATTCTGCCCGCCGGCCTGGAAGCCCAGGTCGCGCATGATGGTTTGCTGCAGCGGGATATTGGTCTTGATGCCGTCCACCACCGTCTCGCTCAGGGCCACGCGCATGCGGGCGATGGCGGTTTCCCGGTCCGGGCCGTGCACGATCAGCTTGCCGATCATCGAATCGTAGTTCGGCGGCACGCGGTAGCCGGTGTAGATGTGCGTGTCCACGCGCACGCCCGGGCCGCCCGGAGGATAAAAGCCAGTGATCAACCCCGGACTTGGCGTGAACGTGTCCGGGTCTTCCGCATTGATGCGGCACTCGATGGCATGGCCGCGCAGCACGATGTCGGACTGTTTGATCGTCAACTTCTGCCCGGCGGCAATGCGCAGCTGCTCGCAGACCAGGTCGATGCCGGTGATGCGTTCGGTGACCGGATGCTCCACCTGGATGCGGGTGTTCATTTCGATGAAATAGAAGCGGCCGTCCTCGTACAGGAACTCGAACGTACCCGCGCCGCGGTAGCCGATGCGGATGCAGGCATCCACGCAGACCTTGCCAATCTGGTTGCGCTGCTCCTCGCTGATGCCGGGCGCAGGCGCCTCCTCCACCACCTTTTGGTGGCGGCGCTGCATGGAGCAATCGCGTTCGCCCAGGTGGATGGCGCCACCCTGGCCGTCGGCGAGCACCTGGATTTCGACATGGCGCGGGTTCTCCAGGAATTTTTCCATGTACACCTGGTCGTTGCTGAAGGCCGCCTTCGCTTCGGCCTTGGTCGTGCTGATGGCGCTGCTCAGGGTGCCTTCGGCGTGGACGACGCGCATGCCGCGCCCGCCGCCGCCGCCGGCCGCCTTGATGATCACCGGGTAACCGATCTCGCGGGCGATCCGGGTGTTGGTGACGATGTCGTCATCCAGCGGGCCGCCGGAGCCGGGCACGCAGGGCACGCCGGCC
Organism: Pseudoxanthomonas sp.; assembly: GCA_026785795.1. Taxonomy (GTDB): domain Bacteria; phylum Pseudomonadota; class Gammaproteobacteria; order Xanthomonadales; family Xanthomonadaceae; genus Pseudoxanthomonas_A. Next base: position 7,404 of record JAJAZJ010000025.1, on the reverse strand, counting down.
GCCTTCATCGCGCGGATTGCTTCCACCTTGTCGCCCATCAGGCGGATGGTGTCGGGCTTGGGCCCGATGAAGATGAAACCGGACTGCTCCACGCGTTCGGCGAAATCGGCGTTCTCGCTGAGGAAACCGTAGCCCGGATGGATCGCCTGCGCGTCGGTGACTTCCGCGGCCGCGATGATCGCCGGCACGTTGAGGTAACTCTCGCTGGAGGCTGCCGGGCCAATGCACACCGATTCATCGGCCATCGCCACGTGCTTCAGGTTGCGGTCCACGGTGGAGTGCACCGCAACCGTGCGGATGCCCATGGTGTGGCAGGCGCGCAGGATGCGCAGCGCGATTTCGCCGCGGTTGGCGATTACGACTTTATCTAGCATGGGAATGGGGAATCGAGAATGGGGAATAGGGGAAGAGCAGACATCATGCATCTCCACGTTTGTTCAGTGCATTCATAAGTGCCGTCAGCTTTGCGAAGACCATATCAATGCGTTCATCGAGCTCGCGTGAAGTGGCGGCATACGAGAGGCGATGGGCGATCTGGGTTTGTGTAGCCAGTTCCGAAAGAGATCCGCGTGCAATGGAGAGGAAACGCGAGTATTCCGGCCGTGACCTGCGAGCCGCACCTTCCGCGATGTTGGAGGGAATGCTGATCGCCGCACGCCGTATCTGAGAAGTAAGCCCGAATCGCTCTGAGTCGGGGAATACGCTGGAGAATGTATAGATCATTTCCACAACCTTCATGGAGTCCCGCCAAACATCCAGCCGTTCATGCGGCCGCTTAGACGTTTCCCCATTCCCCATTCCCTATTCCCCCCCAAATCACCCAATCACGAACAGCGGCTGGTCGAACTCGACCGGCAAACCGCTTTCGGTCAGCACCGCCAGCACGGTGCCGGAGACGTCGGCTTCGATGGGGTTGAACATCTTCATGGCCTCGATGATCGCCAGGGTCTCGCCGGCCTTGACCGCTTGGCCGAGGCTGACGAACGCCGGCTTGTCCGGGCTGGGCGAGGTGTAGAAAGTGCCGACCATGGGGGCGCGCAGCACGTGGCCTTCCGGATGGGCGTTCGCGGCCGGCTTGGCGCTGCCGCCGGTGGCTGATGCGCTAGGCGACGGCATCGGCATAGGCGCAGCGGGGCGCGCGTCGGCAGGTGCGGGTGCGTAGGCAGGCGCGGCGGCGGCATAGTTGGCCTTGGGCATGCGCGCCAGGCGCACGGATTCCTCGCCTTCCTTGATCTCTATTTCAGCAAGGTTGGATTCTTCCAGCAGGTCGATGAGCTTCTTGATCTTGCGCAGGTCCATGGTGGCCTCTGTGGGAGTAAGTGCGCGCGCGGCGGCGCGGCAGGGGTATGGAAATCAGGGGGACAGTCGCTTCAGCGCGGCGTCCATCGCGTAGCGGTAGCTGTCTGCGCCAAAGCCGCAGACCACGCCGAGGGCCAGGTCGCTGACATAGCTGTGCTGGCGGAACGGCTCGCGCGCGTGCGGGTTGGACAGGTGGATTTCGTAGAACGGGATCGCCACCGCCGCCAGCGCATCGCGCAGGGCCACCGAGGTGTGGGTGAAGGCGGCCGGGTTGAGCAGAATGAGGGCGGTCTGGTCACTGGCCGCGGTCTGGACGCGGTTGACCAGTTCGTGCTCGGCGTTGGACTGCAGGCTCTGGACCTGGTGTCCGGCGGCGCTGGCCTGGGCCACGAGCGCAGCATCGATCTCGGCCAGGGTGGTGTGGCCATAGACGCCGGGCTCGCGCGTGCCCAGCAGATTGAGGTTCGGGCCATGCAGGACCAGCAGCTTAGCCATTCGGCGCTCCAGCGGAAGGGGCGCAGTCTGAGTGAAGCCGCCGATGCTGTCCAGTTCGCAGAAGTTACCGGTAACTTAAGCGTTTGTTTGAATTCCGGGCGCGCCGTGCCGCAGTCGGGGCTCAAGCGCCAGCTAAGGGCCTGGATTGGCCCAAGCGCTGATTTCGCCATGGGTGAAGGGGCCAATCTTCTGCTTCACGATGCGGCCATCCGCAGCGACCAGCACCGAATAGGGCAACACCCCCTTGCGGTTGCCCAGCCAGACGCTGGCGTCGGCCGGCCCGGGCGTGTCCACGAGGATCGGGTAGCTGACCGGCACCCGGCCCAGGAACTCGTTGATGGCAGCCGGGGTATCCAGGGCCAGGCCGATCACCTGCACGCCGTCCGCACCCTGGCTTTGCGCAAAGCGCTCCAGTTCCGGCATTTCTTCAATGCATGGCCCGCACCAGCTGGCCCACACGTTGATCAGCAGCGGCCGGCCGGGAAAGGCGTCGGGCAGGGTCTGCATCTGCCCGTCCAGGTCCGGCAGGCTGATCCTGGGCATGGCGTCCCCCGGACGAGCCGGGGTCACCCCGGCAGGGGGCTGCGGGGCGGTGGCATCCAGTGCGGCCTGCAGGCCACGCTGTCCTGCCTCCGTGCGCAGCAGCGGGCTGCCGCCCAGCCACAGGCTGGCCCGCAGGCCCAAGGCGCCTGCGGCAACGGCTGCGATCAGGATGCGCGGGGTGGTGACTTTCACCGCCGGGCCCGGTCCAGTGCGTCGGCCACGATCGCCTGGGTCAGCACCGTCGGCAGCACCTCACCCCCGCCGCCATCGGCCGGGAACACCACGTACAGCGGTACGCCTACCGCATTGTGCTCATCGAGGAAGGCGCTGATGGCCGGGTCCACGTTGGTCCAGTCGCCCCGCATGAACACCGCATCGGCCTGCGCCATGGCCTGGCGGAAGGGTTCACGGCTCAGCACCGCTTTCTCGGTGGCCTTGCAGGTCACGCACCAGTCGGCGGTCATGTCCACGAACACCACGCGGCCCGCGGCCCGCAGCGCGGCCAGGCGCGCGGCCGAGTACGGCTCAATCCCTTCGGCCACGCTTGCGGCAGGCGCATCGGCGGGCAGGCGCTGCACCAGCGCCAGCGGCAGCAGCGCCGCCAGCAGCACCAGCACCGCCAGCGTGCGGCCCACCGGCGCCACCTGCAGGCGCAGGCGCTGGTACCACCACAGCCCCAGCGCCAGCAGCACCAGGCCCACGATCACCAGGCCGATGGCATCCACGCCGCGCTGCTTGCCCAGCACCCACAGCAGCCAGGCGGCAGTCAGGTACATGGGGAAGGCGAGGAACTGCTTCAGCGTTTCCATCCACGCGCCCGGCCTTGGCAGACGGTTGGCCAGCGCCGGCACGAAACCGATCAGCAGGAACGGCAGCGCCAGGCCCAGCCCGAGGAAGACGAACACCAGCATCGCCACCGGCGTCGAGGTAGTGAAGGCGAAGGCCAGCGCGGCGCCCATGAACGGTGCGGTGCAGGGGCTGGCGATCACCACCGCCAGCACCCCGGTGAAGAAATCTCCCGCCGGTCCGGTGCGGCCGGTCAGCGCGTGTCCGGCACCGGCAAACCGGTGGCCCAGGGTGAACACGCCGGACAGGCTGAGGCCCACGGCAAACATCACGTAGACCAGGGCCGCGATCACCAGCGGCTGCTGCAGCTGGAAGCCCCAGCCCATGGCCAGGCCCGCCGCGCGCAGGCCCAGCGCGATGGCGCCGATGGCCACGAAACTCAGCAGCACCCCGGCGGTGTACCAGAGGGCGCTGCGTCGCGCGTGGCCCCCGCTGCGCCCGCTGTCGGCCAGGGAAAGCGCCTTCAGCGACAGCACCGGCAATACGCACGGCATCAGGTTCAGCACCAGGCCGCCGGCAAAGGCCAGCAGCAGGGCCAACAGCAGCGCTTGCATATCTGCCCGTGGCGGGGCGGAGTCGTTGCCGGCAGCGGCCCGGGCCAGGACCTCGGCCGGCGGCGTGGTGCGGGCGACGCCCTGCGCCGCACCGGAGTCTGCGTCGAGCGGCGCTTCGGCAAACGGCAGGGCCGCCGCCCCCGTGGCGCCCGGCAGGGCGGCGATCAGCGGCGCATCTGCAGGTTCAGGCCCCTGGGTCGCGCTGGGCTTGCCTGCGGGAATCGAAAGCGCCACCTGGCGGGTCATCGGCGGGTAGCAGATGCCGTCCTTCTGGCAGCCCTGGAAGGTGATCTTCAGCGTGCCCTGGGCCGGATCGCCGTGGCTGCGCTGCAGCGGGACCGGCACCTCGACCTGGTCGAAGTACACCACCACCTCGCCGAAGTGTTCATCGCGGTGCGCGCTGCCCTGGGGCCAGCGCGGCTGTCCCAGGCGGATGCCGTCCGCGCCCTCCAGCCGCATCGTGGTGCGGTCGCGATACACGTAGTAGCCCGGCGCCGGGGTGAAGCGCAGCAGCAGCTGGTTGCCGTCATAGGCGATGGCCTCGAAGCCGAACGCCTGTTCCGGCGGCAAGGGCAGTGCATCGACCGCGCCGGCCCCGGTCCTGGCCGCAGCACCGAACAGCGGCAATCGGCCGCCCGCGGCGCTGGAAATTCCTGCGGGCAGGGGCACGGTCAGGGTGCGGGTCTGCGGCGGGTAGCAGATGCCTGCGTCGGCGCAGCCCTGGTATTTGACCGTCAGGGTCACGCTGTCCGCGCCGGGTGCCGCAGCGCCGGCGTACACCGCCGTCAGGCTGTCGCGATAGGTTTCAACCTCGCCGAAGAATTCGTCGGTGTAGGGCTTGCCCGGCGGCATCTGCAGGCTGCCGCCCTGGAAGCCGGCGGTGGCCTGCACGTCGGTGCGGTGCCGGTACAGGTAATAGCGGTCGTGGATCTTCCACTGCAGCTCGATGCGGTCACGGCTGGGCGCGCTGGCGCTCAGCACGAAGGCTTCGTCCACCGGCAGCAGGTCTTCCTCGCTTACCGCCCAGGCCGGCGCGGCGGCGCAGAGCAGGGCCAGCAGGGCCAGCAGGCGTTGCAATAGGCTCATCGGTGGGGTCGGGTGTTCAGGGGGGCGTGGGGCGTCGGCTTCGACCAGCGATGCCGGCGACGGCCGACAAGGGTAACCGCTGGCGCATCCGGGGTCGTGGTCCGCAGGTTCGATATACCTCGCCCAAGCCCCCTTGAAACCCGCCAGCCAGCGCCCATCTATTGAGCACCCCGGCTTGGCCGGGTTTTTATGTCTGCGCTGCTGGCACTCTCTACCAACGAGTGCTAACATTGCCGCCCTTTCCCAGTGCAATCAATCACTTAAAAGGATTGAAATGAGCAATATCAAGCCGTTGTACGACCGCGTCGTCATCAAGCGCGTAGAAGAAGAGAAGTTGTCCGCCGGCGGCATCGTCATTCCGGACTCCGCCACGGAAAAGCCCATCAAGGGCAACGTGATCGCCGTCGGCGACGGCAAGGCCCTGGATAACGGCACCGTCCGTGCGCCCAAGGTAAAGGTTGGCGACCAGGTCCTGTTCGGCAAGTACAGCGGCACCGAAGTGAAGCTGGACGGCACCGATTACCTGGTGGTGAAGGAAGACGACATTTTCGCGATCCTCGGCTGAAGCCTCTGACGGGATTCGGGATCGGGGATTCGGGATTTGCAAAAACACGATCCCGCTGTGACCCGACCGATATCCCGTTTCAAACGAATCCCAAATCCCCAATCACGAATCCCGGAGTTGCAACATGTCCGCCAAAGAAATCCGTTTCGGTGAAGACGCTCGTTCGCGCATGGTGCGCGGCGTCAACATCCTTGCCAACGCCGTCAAGGCAACCCTCGGCCCGAAGGGCCGCAACGTCGTGCTGGAGAAGAGCTACGGCGCTCCCACCATCACCAAGGACGGCGTGTCCGTGGCCAAGGAAATCGAGCTTGCCGACAAGTTCGAGAACATGGGCGCGCAGATGCTCAAGGAAGTCGCTTCCAAGACCTCCGACAACGCCGGTGACGGCACCACCACGGCCACCGTGCTGGCCCAGGCGCTGATCCGCGAAGGTTGCAAGGCGGTCGCCGCCGGCATGAACCCGATGGACCTCAAGCGCGGCATCGACAAGGCGGTCATTGCCGCCGTGGCCGAGCTGAAGAAGATCAGCAAGCCCACCGCCGACGACAAGGCCATTGCCCAGGTCGGCACCATCTCGGCCAACAGCGACGAGTCGATCGGCAACATCATCGCCGACGCCATGAAGAAGGTCGGCAAGGAAGGCGTGATCACGGTCGAGGAAGGTTCCGGCCTGGACAATGAACTCGACGTCGTCGAAGGCATGCAGTTCGACCGCGGCTATCTGTCCCCGTACTTCGTCAACAACCAGCAGTCGATGTCGGTCGACCTGGATGACCCCTTCATCCTGCTGTACGACAAGAAGATCTCCAACGTGCGCGACCTGCTGCCCGTGCTGGAAGGCGTGGCCAAGTCCGGCAAGCCGCTGCTGATCGTGGCCGAGGAAGTGGAAGGCGAGGCACTGGCCACGCTGGTGGTCAATAGCATCCGCGGCATCGTCAAGGTCTGCGCAGTCAAGGCGCCGGGCTTCGGTGACCGCCGCAAGGCGATGCTGGAAGACATGGCCACCCTGACCGGCGGTGTGGTGATCTCCGAGGAAGTGGGTCTGTCGCTGGAGAAGGCCACCCTGCAGGACCTGGGCCGCGCCAAGAAGATCCAGGTGACCAAGGAAAACACCACGATCATCGACGGTGCCGGCGAGAGCGCCAACATCGAAAGCCGCATCAAGCAGATCAAGGCCCAGATCGAGGACACCTCCTCGGATTACGTCCGCGAGAAGCTGCAGGAGCGCGTGGCCAAGCTGGCCGGCGGCGTAGCGGTGATCAAGGTCGGCGCATCGACCGAGATCGAGATGAAGGAAAAGAAGGCCCGCGTTGAAGACGCCCTGCACGCCACCCGCGCGGCAGTGGAGGAAGGCGTGGTCCCGGGCGGCGGCGTTGCCCTGATCCGTGCGCTGCAGGCCATCGGTGACCTGAAGGGTGCCAACGAAGACCAGAACCACGGCATCAACATCGCCAAGCGCGCGATGGAAGCGCCGCTGCGCGAGATCGTCACCAACTGCGGCGAAGAGCCGTCGGTGGTGTTGAACAACGTGGTCGCCGGCACCGGCAACTACGGCTACAACGCCCAGACCGGCGAATACGGCGACATGATCGCGTTCGGCATCCTGGACCCGACCAAGGTCACCCGTTCGGCCCTGCAGAACGCGGCGTCCATTGCCGGCCTGATGATCACCACCGAGGCGATGGTGGCCGAAGCGCCGAAGAAGGACGAGCCGGCCGGCGGCGGCGGCATGGGTGGCGGCATGGGCGGCATGGGCGGCATGGATTTCTGATCCCGCACCACGCTTCGCGCAATATAGAAAGCCCCGCTTCGGCGGGGCTTTTTTGTGGTGGAATGCACGATACGAGCAAGAGGCGCTACCATCACCAAAGGCTGTGATTGCACGAAATCAGGAAATAGGATTGTTATGCCAAAGAAGACCAGCATGACCGGCAGCGAACTATTCATCGTCGATAACAGCGACGAAGATTGGAAAGCTTCCCGATATCTGCGGGACTGGTGCCAAATCTCCAAGTC
>JAJAZJ010000024.1 GCA_026785795.1 Pseudoxanthomonas sp. | reverse complement strand
GGTTCGTGACCTTCTACAGCCGCAGCAGGCAGCGCCTGTGGAAGAAGGGTGAAAGTTCCGGGCATGTGCTGGAGCTGGTGTCGATCCAGGCCGATTGCGACAGCGACACACTCCTCGTGCTCGCCAGGCCCCATGGCCCGACCTGCCACCTGCAGCGGGATAGCTGTTTTGCTGAAGCGCCGGGAACCTTTCTGGCCGATCTGGACGCCTTGGTCAGGCAGCGCGAGCAGCAGCGTCCCGCGGGCAGCTACACCACCGGCCTGTTCGAGTCCGGTATCCGCCGCATCGCGCAGAAAGTGGGCGAAGAGGGCGTGGAAACCGCCCTTGCCGCCGTGGTCCAGGATGATGCCGCGGTGCTGGGTGAGAGCGCCGACCTGCTGTTCCACCTGATCGTCCTGCTGCGCGCGCGCGGGCTGTCGCTGCAGGACGTAGTGACGGTGCTGCAGGAGCGCCACCGGTAGCATTCCACCCGCAGGAGCGCCCTTGTACGAGCGTGCGATGGGCGGAGCTCGACAAAGCGCCCTTGTAGGAGCGCCCCCTGGGCGCGAGCTTTTCGGGTGTCGCGTCCAAGAGCCCGCGCCCATGGGCGCTCCCGCGGGAGCCGTGGCGGGCGATAATCGGTGCCTGCCGCGGATCGGAAAGTCACCATGCACCTGGCGCTCGTCTTACCCATCCTGTTGTTGACCTCTGCTTCTGCCATCGCCAAGTCCGCACCCTGCGAGCAGGGCGTGGTGTGGGAAGACAGCGATGGAAACGGACAGCGAGATTCGGGTGAGCAACCGCTGCCAGGCATCAAGGTATCCGATGGCGTGCAGGTCGTGCTTACCCGTGCAGACGGGACATACCGCCTGCCCTTCGTGGATGGCCGCACGGTCTTTGTGATCAAGCCCGCAGGCCATGATTTGCCGCAACGCGTGGATGGCTTGCCGGATTTCTGGGTCAACACCCGCCTCACGCCTGGTCCTGCACTCAAGTTTGGCGGCATGCCGGTCGGCGCGGAAACCTGCCGCGATTTTGGCCTGCGTCCTGCCAAACCGTCGCCCAATCGCCAGAAGCGGCTGGACGTGGTGGTGCTGGCGGATCCGCAGACAAAATCCCTGCGCGACGTTGACTATTACCAGCGCGACATCATCGATTCACTGAAGCGCGACACCGCCATCGACATGGGGCACAGCTTTGGCGGCTTTTACTTCGACGGGTTGGCCGGCGACCTTGGCCTGAGCCTGGGCGACATCGTCGACGATGATCTGTCGCTATACCCCGCGGTGACCTCGGCGACCGCCAGCCTGCGCGTGCCGTGGCTGCATGTGCCCGGAAACCACGATCTCGACTTCGACGCAGCCAGCGATGAGGAATCGCTGCTGACCTTCCGCCACCACTTCGGTCCCGATACCTATGCCTGGGAGGAGGCGGAAGCGACTTTCCTGATGCTGGATGACGTGATTTACCGGCCGGGAAATAAACCCGCCTACGTCGGTGGACTGCGCGAGGACCAGTTCACCTTTCTGCAGGCTTACCTGCCCAGCGTGCGCAAGGATCGGCTGCTGGTGCTGGGCGTGCACATACCTCTGTTTGAGACGGCGGCCGACGGCGGCCCCGAGACCTTCCGTGCAGCAGACCGCGCGCGGTTGTTCGCGCTGCTGCAGGGCTTCCCGCACGTGCTGGTGCTCAGCGGCCACGACCATGTGCAGCGGCACTGGTACCACGGCAGCGAGGACGGCTGGCACGGTGTGGGTGAACTGCACGAGTACAACGTGGGTGCAGCTTCCGGCGCCTATTGGTCAGGGGTAAAGGACGCGGCCGGGATTCCCGATACCACCATGGCCGACGGCACGCCCAACGGCTACGCCCGGCTGCAGGTGCGCGCTGGTGGTGAATACGCGCTCTCCTGGCATCCCGCGCGTGATCCCGGCCACACCACCATCGGCCTGCACCTGCCCAAGGTGCTGCGACGCGGCGCGTATCCCGCCTGGGGCGTGTTTGCCAACGTCTACATGGGCGACGGGCGCACGCAGGTGGAATACCGCATCGATGGCGGGCCATGGAAACCCATGCGCAGGGTGCTGCAGCCGGACCCCGCGCTGCAGGTGGAGAACACGCGCGATGACCTGGCCACGGAACTGCGCGGCTTCGACCGCTCACCCGAGGCCAAGCCCTCACAGCACCTGTGGCGTGCGCCGCTCGACACCCAGCTGGCCGTTGGCGAGCATCGCGTGGAGGTGCGTGCGCAGGATCGCTGGCTGGGTGAGAAAACCGCCAGCGCCAGCTATCGGCTGGAGGAAGCGGAGGAGTAGGCCGTAGTCAAACAAAGCGGCCAGAAAGTGCCGACCATCCCCTTCACGGACCAGTGTGTGTGGAAGACACGGCCGGAGGGCTACGGCAACCGCGAGGGCTTGTGGCTGAAGATCGCCAAGCAGGAGTCAGGAACTACCACCGTCACTTGCCTGGATCTGGTCGAACCCGGTGACCCTGGCATGGCCGTTGGCAAGTTCGCCTTCACGCGGCCGCGGATAGTCCTGCAGCCGGTCGACCAGCACCGTATCCAGCCCGGCCTCACGGGCGGCATCCAGCTCTTCCACCACATCGGACAGGAACAGGATCTGCTGCGGCGCCCTGCCGATGGCAGCGGCGATGCTGCGGTAACTGCCCGCTTCGCGCTTGCCGCCGACTTCAGTGTCGAACCAGGCCGAAAACAGCGGGCGCAAATCGCCCGCATCGCTGTGGCCGAAGAACAGACGCTGTGCGGGCACCGAACCCGAGGAGTACACGTACAGCGGCAGTCCATCGGCATGCCACCGCCGTAACGCAGGCGCGGCATCGGGGTAGATATGTGCGGTGAAATCCGCGTCTTCGTAGCCCGCCTGCCAGATCATGCCCTGCAGCGCTTTCAGCGCCGTGTGCTTGCGGTCCTGGTCGATCCAGCCCTGCAGCGTTTCCACTATCTGCTGGTCACTGCGGGCCTCGCTTTCGGCGGCCACCACGTCCAGCCATCGGCGGACTTCGGGCTCCGTTCCGTGTTCGGCCACAAACTCGGGAAGCGCGCGCCTGGCATATGGAAACAGCATGTCCTTGACGAAGGAGATGCTGCTGGTGGTGCCCTCAATGTCGGTCAATATGGCGCGCGGCATGCCTATGCGTCTTTATCCGGCTCGTAGCGGGGAAACTTGCGGGCGATCTGTTCGCCGGTGAAGTGGCCCACCCAGCCATCGGCTTCGGTGAAAAAGCGGATGGCGATGAAGCTGGGTTCCTCACCCATGTCGAACCAGTGCAGGGTGCTGTCCGGGACTGCGATCAGGTCGTCTTTCACGCACTCGACTTCGTAGACCTTCTGGCCCACGTGCAGGGTGAACAGCCCGGAGCCGGCGACGAAGAACCGCACCTCGTCTTCCTGGTGGTAGTGCTCGTCGAGGAACTTGGCGCGCATGGCTTCACGCTGCGGATGGTCAGATGCAATGCTCACCACGTCGACGCTCTTGAACCCGCGTTCGGCCACCAGCCGGTCGATGTCCTCCCTGTATGCCGCCATCACTTCCTCCGGCGACGCGCCGGGAGCGAGGGGCTGGGATGCTTTCCAGCGCTCGAAGGTGACCCCGATCCTGTGCAGTTCGGTGGCGATGAAATCAGCATCGAAGCTGGCGAACTCTGGGGTGACCGGATCGTTCTCGTTGAAGATGCGCAGGCGGCTCATGGCGGTGGCTCGGTAAGGGGGGTGGTTCTTGAAGGTGCGGTTGTTCTTGCAGGAGTGGCCCATGGCCGCGAGCTCTTCTTACCTGGTCAGATACAGGCCAGAGCTCGCGGCCATGGGCCGCTCCTGCAGGTCTAGTTGCAGCCTAGCTTGCGCAGTTCAAGCTGACAATGGAGCAGGAACTCGAACGCCTCCAGGTGTCGGCGTGCCTCGGCCATGTCCCGGCCCCAGGCATACAGGCCGTGGCCGTCGATCAGGTAGCCCCACAGCGGCTGCCGGTCCAGCAGGGCATCCACCTGGGCGGCCAGGGTGGACATGTCCTGGGTGTTGGCGAACACCGGCACGTCGATGGCGGCTTCATGGGTGCTGTTGCCGTGGAAGGCCTTGAGCAGCTCGTACCCAGCCAGGCGCACGTGGCCGGCACCGGCATACAGGCGGGAAGCAATCGTCTGCACCGGGGAATGGGTATGCAGCACGCAGCCGATCTCGGGAAAGCGGCGATACAGCTGGGTATGCAGCAGGGTCTCGGCCGACGGGCGGTGCGTGGTGGCGATGCCCTGGCCGTCGAAATCGACCACCATGATGTCGTCAGTCGTCAGCCGGCCCTTGTCGCGCCCGGACACGGTGATGGCGGCATGGCGTTCATCCAGGCGCGCCGAAAAATTGCTGCTGGTCGCTGGCGTCCACCCGGCCTGCGACAGCTCGCGCACGTTGCTGATGATTTCCTGCGCCAGCTCATCCAGGCGGTTGGGGTTGTAGGGCAATGCGCTCATGCGGTAAGTTTACAAAGCCCGCGCGAGAAAAGAAAACGGCGCGGGCTCCCGCGCCGTATCCGCTGTTGCAAGCTGAGGCCGATCAGGCCTGTGGGCCTTCGTGGAACGAGGGTTCCGGCTCCATTTTCGTGTCGGCGGCAGCAGCCCTGTGGGCTGCGCTTCCGGGGGCCAGCTCGCTCTTGCGATACCCATACAGCGCATAGATCAGGAAACCGATCGCGGCCCAGCCGAAGAACAGGCCGATCGTATACAGCGAAAGGTTGAGGAACAGCAGGAGACAGCCTGCAATCGCCAGCGGGCACACCAGCCACACCATCGGCGTGCGGAAAGGGCGGTGGCGGTTGGGCTGGGTCTTGCGCAGGACCAGCACGCCCACGGACACCATCATGAAGGCAAACAGCGTGCCTGAGTTGGAGATGTCGGCCAGCACGCCCACCGGGAACAGCGCTGCAAATGCGGCAACGAAGACACCGGTGATCAGGGTGATCACGTGCGGGGTGTGGAAGCGCGGGTGCACTTTCGAAAAGACTTCCGGCAGCAGGCCGTCGCGTGACATGGTGAAAAAGATGCGGGTCTGCCCGTAGATCATCATCAAGATGACCGAAGGCAGGGCAATGGCAGCGGCGAGGCCAATCAGGTTGCCCATGTGCTCGAAGCCCATCAGCCGCAGCACATGCGCCAGGGGTTCCTTGCTGCAGACCAGCGCCTCGTTACCCGCGCAGGCGGCCGCCATCTCTGCGCTGCCAGGATGCAGCGCCAGGCCATCGGCCCCCATGATCGGCTGCGAACCTACCGCGCCAACCGCGCCGTAGCCGACCAGCATGTAGAAGACCGTGCACACTGCCAGCGAGGTGATCAGGCCTATCGGAATGTTGCGGTTGGGATTCTTGGTTTCTTCCGCTGCCGTGGAAACCGCATCGAAGCCTACGTACGCGAAGAAGATGGACGCCGCTGCGCCCAAGACGCCTATGCCGCCCAGCGGGCTGCCCCAGCCAGTCGGGAAAAACGGAGTGAAGTTCTCGCTCTGCGCGCCCGGCAGCGCCACCACGATGAACGCCGTAAGTGCCGCCACCTTGACCATCACCAGTACCGCGTTGACCTTGGCCGACTTGGACGTACCCAGCACCAACAGCACGGTCACCAGCAGGGCGATCATGAACGCCAGCAGGTTGAACGTGCCGCCATCCATCGGGCCGGTACGCAGGGCCTCGGGCAGCACCAGTGCGCCAGGCTGCACCAGCCCGAACAGGTCACTGTTCTTCAGCAGGCCGTTCATATAGCCCGACCAGCCCACGGACACCGCGCCGGCGGCGACTGCATATTCCAGCACCAGCGCCCAGCCTACGGTCCACGCCAGTGCCTCGCCCATCACCGCGTAGGTGTAGGTGTACGCTGAACCGGAGACCGGCACCATGGCGGCCAGTTCCGCATACGCCAGCGCGGCCAGGCCGCACACGACGGCAGCGATGACAAAGGCCACCATCATCGCGGGGCCGGCCTTCTGTCCTGCTTCGGCCGTCAGTACGAAGATGCCGGTGCCGATGATGGCGCCGATGCCGAGCATGGTCAGCTGGAAGGCACCGAGCTGTCGCTTCAGCGACTTCTTTTCGGCGGTGGCAAGGATTTGTTCGAGCGGTTTGACACGCCAAGATGACATTCAGTGTTCCCCGGAACCGTGAATTGAGGGCCGTATCCGGCCATCAGGGGCCAACACGGGTTTGCCGAACCTTACCCGTCACCCCCTGGCCGCACAAGCGCCTGCAGCAGGGACGGAGCGATAATGTGCGTCTGACCGGGCCACGGAAATGCAGTGCAACATGTCGCAAGCGATACAGGCAATCCCTTTGCTCGGCGCGCAATTGGCTGATTACCGGCGGCGCTGGCCGAGCGAAGCACCTACCGTACAGGCCTTCGAGGACCTGCTTCACGACTCCGAAGACCCGTTCCTGCGCGAACGCCTGTCCGGCCACTTCACCGCCAGCGCGTGGCTGGTCAGTGCAGATGGCGTACGTGCCCTGCTGACCCACCACCGCAAGCTGGAGCGATGGCTTCAGCCTGGCGGCCATGCCGATGGCGACCGTGACACGGCGCACGTGGCGCTGAAGGAGGCGCGGGAGGAATCAGGCCTGCACGGACTGCAGGTCCAGGCCGACTCGATCTTCGACCTGGACCGGCACTGGATCCCCGCCTGGCGCGAGGTGCCGGGCCACTGGCACTACGACCTGCGCTACGTGGTCCATGCCGGTAGCGATGAGTGCTTCGTGGTGAGCGAGGAGTCGATCGCCCTGGCCTGGCGTCCGATCCATCAGCTGGCGCTGGACCCGGACCCCTCGATCAGCCGCATGGCCAGCAAGTGGCTCGCGAAAGCGTAGGAGCGTCGATGCGGTGTCTGTGTCAGTACAGCACGCGCGTGCGCAGGGTGCCTTCAATCGACGCCAGCGCGTCCTTCAGCAGTCCGGCCTGGGCCTCAGTGGCGGTGACGTCGATCACCACGTAGCCGACCTTCGCATCGGTGCGCAAAAACTGGCCGTCGATGTTGATGCCCTGCTCGCGGAAGACGTCGTTGACCCGTGCCAGCACGCCGGGAACGTTGCGGTGGATATGCATGATGCGGCGGCTGCCCTCATGGCCGGGCAGGGTGACCTCGGGGAAGTTCACCGCAGACAGCGTGCTGCCGTTGTCGCTGTAGCGGACCAGCTTGGCCGCCACCTCCACCCCGATGTTGTCCTGTGCCTCCAGCGTGCTGCCGCCCACGTGCGGGGTCAGGATCACGTTGTCCATGCCGCACAACGGCGAAGCGAAGATTTCTTCATTGCTCTTGGGTTCGAGCGGGAACACGTCCACCGCCGCGCCACCCACTTGGCCGGACTGCAGTGCAGCCACCAGGGCCTCGATATCCACCACGGTTCCGCGCGAGGCATTGATCAGGTGGGCACCGGGCTTCATGGCCGCGATCTCGGCCGGGCCGAACATGCCCCGGGTGGCGGGCGTCTCCGGCACGTGCAGGGTCACCACGTCCGAGCGCTGCAGCAGATCCTCCAGCCCTACCGCCGAACGCGCGTTGCCCAGCGACAGCTTGGTTTCGATGTCATGGAACAGCACGTTCATGCCGATGCCCTCGGCCAGCACGCCCACCTGGGTGCCGATGTGGCCGTAGCCGACGATGCCCAGGGTCTTGCCGCGCGCCTCGTGGCTGCCGGCGGCCGATTTGGACCAGCCGCCGCGATGGCATTCGCTGCTCTTCTGCGGAATGCCGCGCATCAGCATGATCGCCTCGGCGATGACCAGCTCGGCCACGCTGCGGGTGTTGGAATAGGGCGCGTTGAACACCGGGATGCCGGCGAGCTCGGCGGCATCAGTGTCGACCTGGTTGGTGCCGATGCAGAAGCAGCCCACCGCCATCAGCCGCCGCCCGTGGGCGAGCACGTCGGCGGTGAGCTGGGTTCGTGAGCGGATGCCAACGATGTGTGCCTGGGCGATGCGCTGCTTCAATTCATCTTCGGGCAGCGATTTGGCATGGACCTCGATCTGTGAGTAACCGGCGGCAAGGAAGGTGTCGATGGCGCTCTGGCTGACGCCTTCCAGCAGCAGGATGCGGATGTCCTGCTTGGGGTACGAGGTTTTCTTGGTCGACATGCGTGCTGGCGAAGCATCCTGCGGCAGGGCGGCCACTATGCCAGAAGGGTCGGGCATTTGCTGCGCTGCAGAACTGGACGTCGGCGGCTGCGGCTGGCAGGCTAAGGGCTTGCATTATCCAGCTGTGGTTGCCCATGTCCGATCCGCGTCTGACCGATCTGCTGCAAGCCGTGCCGACGCTGCGCCTGAAGACCGATGCGGCCGACCTGGAGCACTATGGCCGCGACTGGACCCGGCGCTGGACCCCGGCACCGCTGGCCATTGCCCTGCCCGGCACGGTGGAGGAGGTGCAGGCGGTGGTGCGCTGGGCACGCCAGCATGAGGTTGCGATCGTGCCCTCGGGCGGCCGCACCGGCCTGTCCGGCGGGGCAGTGGCCGCCAACGGCGAGCTGGTGTTGAGCCTGGAGCGCATGAATCGGGTGCTGGACTTCGACGCGGTGGACCGCACCCTGACCGTGCAGGCTGGCATCCCGCTGCAGGCCGTGCACAACGCGGCCAGGGAGCATGGCCTGCAGTATCCGGTGGATTTCGCTTCGCGCGGCTCCTGCTCCATCGGCGGCAACATCGCCGCCAACGCCGGCGGCATCCGCGTGATCCGCTACGGCAACACGCGCGAGTGGATCGCCGGCATGAAGGTGGTGACCGGCATCGGCGAACTGCTGGACCTCAATCGCGGCCTGCTGAAAAACTCCAGCGGCTACGACCTGCGCCACCTGATGATCGCTTCGGAAGGCACCCTGGGCGTGGTGGTCGAAGCCACCCTGCGCCTGACCGATCCGCCCCGACCTTCCAACGTGATGCTGCTGGCCCTGCCGTCGTTCGAAGTGCTGATGGAGGTGTTCGCCGCGTTCCGCGAACGGCTGCAGCTGGAAGCTTTTGAATTTTTCACGGATCGCGCACTGCACCACGTCCTGGCCCACGGCGCCCAGCCACCTTTCAGCGAAGTGCACCCGTATTACGTGGTTACCGAGTATGAATCCGGCGATGAGGCGCAGGAAGCGGCGGCGATGGCCGCGTTCCAGGCGTGCATGGAGCATGGATGGGTCAGTGATGGGGTGATCAGCCAGAGCGAAGTCCAGGCCGCACAGCTGTGGCGCCTGCGCGAGGACATCACCGAAAGCCTGGCCAGGTACAAGCCCTACAAGAACGATGTGTCCGTGCGGATTTCCGCAATGCCGGCTTTCCTGCAGGAAACCCAGGCGCTGCTGGGCGAGGCCTATCCACATTTCGACGTGGTCTGGTTCGGCCACATCGGTGACGGCAACCTGCATATCAACGTGCTGCAGCCGCTGGAAATGGGCGACGAAGCGTTCATTGCGCAATGCGAGCAGGTCACCACGCTGCTGGCCGGGTCACTGCAGCGGCATGCAGGCAGCATCTCCGCCGAGCACGGTATTGGCCTGGTCAAGAAGGGCTATCTGGAAAGCACCCGCAGCCGCGCGGAGATCGAAGTGATGCGCGGCATCAAGCGCGTGCTCGATCCGCAGGGGATCCTGAACCCGGGCAAGCTGTTTGATGCATGAGCGCCGATGCCAAGTCCATTGATCGCCGGGATTGGTTTCCCTCCAGCACCCGGTGTACGCTGGGCTCCCATTCAAACCAGCCCTGGGGACCTTTACATGATCCGTGCAACACTTTTCTGTGCACTCTTGCTGGCCGCTGCGCCCGCCATGGCAACCAGCTTGGCCGCCACCTCGGCCGGGGCGGGGTCATCGGCCACGTCGAAGGGGGGTGGGGCTTCGTCCAATACCACTTCCGGCAACAGCAAGGTGGTGCGACAGGTGCGCGATGACGCGGCCAGCTTCGTGGCCAGTGAAGGGAGCATTCGCAGCGCACGCCTGGAGGCAGCCATCCTGCACCTGCGCCAGCATGATCCGGCTGCGCGCAATGCCAGCGACATGCAGCTTGCCCAGGCCATCCTGGCGCTGTGAATCCGGCGGGGCGGCCACGCTGGTGGCTGGCCTGCTGCCTGGCAGCCTGCGCGGGAGTCGCGCAGGCCGCCTTGCCCCTTCAAATTGATGCCGAAGGGCTGACGACCGACCAGGTGAAGGCCACCCGGCAGCTGCTGGATGAAGCCCGGCGCCTGCTGCCACCTGCGTGGCTGGCGTCGCTGGACCGGCCCATCACCCTGGCTTGGGATGACCTGCCGGCGCAGGTGCATGGACACGCCGGGGCGACACGCCTTCGCCTGTCGCGTGACTTGCTGGACGGCTGGATGGCGCGTCCGCCGCATGCGTTCAACGACGACCCGGGCGCACGTGCCGCGCTGTCGGCGCTGATCCACGAGCTGGCGCATTTTTACGACCGCACCGGGCCCGGACTGCTGTCCGCGAGCCCGCGCCTGCTGGACCTGGCGGGTTGGCAGGTCGCACCGCTGAGGCTGGGCTTGCGCAATTCGCGCAACGACTTCCGCGACCGCAGCCCGGACCCATATGAACTAACTTCCCCGGCCGAGTTCGTTGCGGTCAACCTGGAGCATTTCCTGCTTGATCCGGAATACGCCTGCCGCCGTCCGGCGCTGCACGCCTACTTTTCCGAACACTTCAGCTGGTCCCCTCGCGCACATACGTGCCCGCCGGACTTGCCCTACGTGCAGGCAGAGGAGGGCGAACCCCCGCTGCTGGAACTGGATCCGGCACGCGTGTATGCGGTGGACTACCTGCTGGCCGAGGGCAACGCCCAGCCCATGAGCCGCTGGGGGCACAGCATGCTTCGGCTGGTGATCTGTGCGCCGGGACGCCCCCCGGGGCCCGACTGCCGCCTGGACCTGGCCCATCACCGCGTGCTGTCGTTCCGCGCCTTCGTTGGCGACGTGCAGGTTTCGACCTGGCGCGGGCTGACTGGCTCATACCCGTCGCGCCTGTTCCTGCTGCCGCTGGATCAGGTGATCGACGAATACACCAAGATCGAACTGCGCAGCCTGCGCTCGGTTCCGCTGCGCCTGGACCAGGCCGAGATTGCCGGGCTGCTGGCACGCGCCGCGCAGCTGCACTGGAGTTACGACGGGCGCTATTACTTCATCAGCAACAACTGCGCGGTGG
>JAJAZJ010000023.1 GCA_026785795.1 Pseudoxanthomonas sp. | reverse complement strand
CAGCAGGACCCAGGTCGAGCGCCTGCGCGAGGAATACGCGATCTATGCCATCGGCAGCGGCCGGATCTGCGTGGCTGCGCTCAACGCCGGGAATCTGGACAAGGTGGCGGGGGCAATCTATGCGGTGAGCCGCACAGGAACGGCGTGAACGCGAATCCGCCGAACCGCGGAAGACCATGCGACCCACGCGTCGCGGCTTGCGCCCGCCCTGCAGTGCCCCTAACGCCGCAACCCGGTCTGCGAATCGAAGAAGTGCAGGCCCCGGGTGGCCATTTTCATCTCGATGGTGTCACCTATGGCGGGCATCGCGCCCGGCGCGACCCGTGCCACCAGTTCCTGAGTTCCCAGGCGCAAGTTTAGAAATACTTCATTGCCTACCGGTTCGACGGATTCCACCCCTGCCTGGAAACTGCCCTGGCCCGGCGCCGCAAGCTGCAGGCTTTCCGGACGCACGCCGACCCATGCGGGCTTGCCCAGCCAGGCCGGATCGATCGCGGCCTCGCCCAAACCCAAACGCATGCCGTCGGCCAGCACCAGCACCGGCCCAGCGTCGGTCTGGCCCAGGTCACCCTGCATCAAGTTCATCGCCGGGCTGCCCAGGAAGCCGGCCACGAACAGGTTGGCAGGTCGCTCGTACAGCGCCATCGGGGTGTCGATCTGCTGGATCTCGCCGTCCTTCAGCACCACGATGCGCTGGCCCAGGGTCATGGCTTCGACCTGGTCGTGGGTCACGTAGATCATGGTGGTGCCCAGCTGCCGGTGCAGGCGGGCGATCTCGGACCGGACGGAGTGGCGCAGCTTGGCGTCCAGGTTGGAAAGTGGTTCGTCCAACAGGAACACCGCCGGCTCGCGCACCAGCGCCCTGCCCAGCGCGACCCGCTGGCGCTGGCCACCGGACAATTGGCCGGGGCGCTTGTCCATCATGGACGCCAGCCCCAAGGTTTCGGCGGCGGCGTTGATGCGCTTTTCGATGGTCGGCTGGTCGTGCTTGCGCAGCTTCAGGCCGAAGGCCAGGTTCTCGGCCACGCTCATGTGCGGATAAAGCGCGTAACTCTGGAAGACCATGGCGATATCCCGGTCCTTGGGCGCGACCTCGTTGACGACACGGTCACCAATGCTCACGGTGCCCCCGGAGATGTCCTCCAGCCCGGCGATCATCCGCAGAACGGTCGACTTGCCGCAGCCTGAGGGGCCTACCAGCACCAGCAACTCGCCGTCGGCGACCTCGAAGCTGGCCCCGTGCACGGCCACCTGCCCGTTGGCGTACACCTTGCGTACCTGTTCTAGCCTGACGCTGGCCATTGTCACCTCCGGCGAATCGGTTTCCTGGGTCGCCGGCCGTCCCGGTGACCCGGCGGACGCTGCCGTTTGCGACCGTGCGCAAACTCTCTGCACTCTGCCAGATTTTGTGTCCCGGACCGGTTCCGCTGGCCGTGGTCATGCGCTATTCTGCCATGTAATCGTTTTCATGGCGCAACGCCCAAGCCACCCAACCGTACCGACAATGCCGGAGGGGCCATGTCGAATAACTATCAGTTCCCCAAGGATTTCATCTGGGGCAGCGCGACCGCCGCCTATCAGATCGAAGGGTCCCCGCTGGCGGATGGCGCCGGCCCCAGCATCTGGCAGCGCTTCGCCCATACCCCCGGGCGCATGCTCAACGATGACACCGGTGATGTGGCTTGCGACCACTACAACCGCTGGCGCGAGGACATCGCGCTGATGAAATCGCTGGGCATGCAGGCCTATCGCTTCAGCATAAGCTGGAGCCGCGTGCTGCCAGAGGGCAAGGGCCGGATCAACCAGAAGGGCATGGACTTCTATGAACGGCTGGTCGACACCTTGCTGGAGAACGACATCCAGCCTGTCGCCACCCTGTTCCACTGGGACCTGCCGGCTGCGCTGGACGACCAGGGCGGCTGGTTGAACCGCGACGTCGCCGACTGGTTCGCCGACTACGGGCGGGTGATGTTCCAGCGCCTGGACGGGCGCATCCATCGCTGGGCTACGCTCAACGAACCGTGGGTGGTCACCGATGGCGGCTACCTGCACGGCGCACTGGCGCCGGGCCACCGCAATCGGTTCGAAGCGCCCATCGCCAGCCACAACCTGATGCGTGCGCACGGTGCGGCGGTGAAAGCGTATCGCGAGATTGGCAAGCACGAAATCGGCCTGGTGGTGAACATTGAGCCGAAGTATCCGGCCAGCGACAGCGCCGAAGACCTGGCGGCCACGCGTCGCGCCGATGCATACATGAATCGCCAGTACCTGGACCCCGTATTCCTGGGCACCTACCCCCAGGAGCTGCGCGAGATCTTCGGCGAAGCCTGGCCGGAGTGGCCGCAGGAGGACATGGACCTGATCAGGCAGCCGCTGGATTTCATCGGCGTGAACTACTACACGCGGAACGTGGCCAAGCACGACGAACTGAACTGGCCGCTGAAGGTCGCAGCCGTGCGCCAGAAGCAGCATACGTATACGGAAACCGGCTGGGAGGTTTATCCCCAGGGGCTGACCGACACGTTGCTGTGGGTGAAAGAGCGCTACGGCAACCCGAAGGTGTTCATCACCGAGAACGGAGCGGCCTTCTTCGACCCGCCCAAGGCGGAGAACGGACGCGTACGTGACCCCCTGCGCCTAAGCTATCTGCGCCAGCACCTGCGCGCGGTGCACGCCGCCATCGGGGCCGGCTGCAATATCCAGGGCTACTTCGTCTGGTCGCTGCTGGACAACCTGGAATGGTCCCTGGGCTATTCCAAACGTTTTGGTATCGTGCACGTCGACTTCGAAAGCCAGACCCGCACGCCCAAGGACAGCGCACGCTACTATGCGAAAGTTGTGGCCAGTCACGGCACAGCGCTGGCCAACGAGGACGACTGAGTCGGATGCCACCGAACACTCCCGGTCACCACTCACTGAAGTACTCCGCATGAACCGCCCGGCCCGACCCGGCACCGGGCATGTACTGCTGGCCGATATCGGCGGTACCAACGCACGCTTCGCCCTGGCCGACACTGCACTGGACTCGCCGCTGATCGTGGACAGCGTGGGCGAGTACGTGGTGGCCGACTTCCCTTCGCTGGCCGATGCGGCGCAACACTATCTGTCCGAGACCGGCGCCAGCGCGCAGAACGGCGTGTTCGCGGTGGCCGGACGCGTGGACGGCGACCACGCACGCATCACCAATCACCCGTGGGTGATATCGCTCAGCCGCACGCGCACCGCGCTGGGTTTCCAGGGCTTGAAGCTGGTCAACGATTTCGCCGCCCAGGCCATGGCCGTCTCCCTGCTGGCCGCCAGTGACGTGGTCGCCATAGGCGGCGCCACCTGGTCGCCCGCGCCGATGGGGGTGGACAAGACCTATGCCGTGATCGGCCCCGGCACCGGCCTGGGAGTAGGCGGGTTGATCATCCGCGACGGGCAGCGCTACCCGCTGGAAACCGAAGGTGGCCACGTCAGCTTCCCGCCCGGGACGCCGGAGGAAATCGACATCCTCAAGCGCCTGTCCCAGCAGTTTGGCCGGGTCTCGAACGAACGCCTGATCTGCGGGCCTGGCTTGGTAAACCTGCACCGCGCACTGAGCGAAATAGCCGGCGAAGATCCTGGCCCGATGCAGCCTGCGGATGTCACTGCCCGGGCCGCCGCAGGCGACCCCCGCTGCATGCGCGCGCTGGATGTGTTCTGCGCCGTCTTCGGCGCAATTTCGGGCGACCTGGTGCTTAGTGCCGGCGCCTGGGACGGCGTGTTCCTGACTGGCGGCCTGGTGCCCAAAGTATTGTCTTCGCTGCAGCATTCGGGCTTCCGCCAGCGCTTCGAGCACAAGGGACGCTTTTCCCCGGCAATGGCGCGGGTTCCGACCCTGGCGGTGGTCCACCCACGCCCGGGTTTGCTGGGCGCTGCTGCTTTTGCGGTGGAGAGTTTCGGCGCGAAGTGATGCCAGCCATGAGCTTGCGGTGGTATTTGACTGGCCTTCGTACAGGACCCGAATGATCTGCCGCCGACGCGCTAGAATTCAGCGGTGAAGCCGTGTTCCCGAACCACACCCGATGATTGGTATCGTGGTGGTATCACATCGGGCCATGACGGCCCCCAAGGCCTTGCCTACATCGACAAGGCGTCCCCACCTGCCGTTGCTGCCGACCGAGCGCCGCCATGACCCTGCACCCCCGCCTGCATGAAATCACCGAACGCATCCGCAAGCGCAGCACCGATTCGCGCAGCGCCTACCTGGCCGGCATCGAAGCTTCGCATCGGGAAGGCCCCAGCCGCACCCGCCTGAGCTGCGGCAACCTGGCCCACGCGTTCGCAGCCAGTGCACCAACTGACAAGGGCCGGCTGCGCGCCGACATCACCCCCAACCTCGGCATTATCAACGCGTACAACGACATGCTCTCGGCGCACCAGCCGTTCGAGCACTACCCGGAACAGGTGCGCCAGATTGCGCGCGAACTCGGCGCCACCGCCCAGGTCGCCGGCGGCGTGCCGGCAATGTGCGACGGCGTTACCCAGGGCCGTCCAGGCATGGAGCTGTCGCTGTTTTCGCGCGACAACATCGCCCAGGCCACCGCCATCGCGCTCAGTCACGACATGTTCGACGCCGCGCTCTATCTGGGCGTGTGCGACAAGATCGTGCCCGGCCTGCTGATCGGTGCGCTCGCCTTCGGCCACCTGCCGGCCATGTTCGCGCCGGCTGGGCCAATGACCCCGGGCATTCCCAACAAACTCAAGGCCGAAGTGCGTGAACGCTACGCCGCCGGCGAAGCCACTCGCGAGGAACTGCTGGAAGCGGAGACAGCCAGCTACCACGCGCCTGGCACCTGCACCTTCTACGGCACGGCCAACTCCAACCAGGTCCTGCTGGAAGCCATGGGCCTGCAGCTGCCGGGCACCTCATTCGTCAACCCGGGCACGCCGCTGCGCGAGGCGCTGACCCGCGCCGCCACCGCACGCGCACTTGAGATCACCGCGCTGGGCAGCGACTATCGGCCGATCGGCCGGCTGATCGATGAGCGCGCCATCGTCAACGCGATCGTCGCGCTGACGGCAACCGGCGGCTCCACCAACCACACCATCCACTGGATCGCGGTGGCGCGCGCGGCCGGCATCCTGCTGACCTGGGAGGACATGGACGACCTGTCGCAGATCGTGCCGCTGCTGGCGCGCATCTATCCCAATGGCGAAGCCGACGTGAATCGTTTCGCGGCTGCAGGCGGCACCCAGTTTGTGTTCCGCGAATTGCTGGACGCTGGCCTGATGCACGACGGTATCGAGACCGTGGCCGCCGCCGGCATGCGCGGGTACTGCGAGGAGCCGCGCCTGCTGGACGGCAAACTGGTGTACGCAAAGGGGCCGGAGCACAGCGCGGACGAAGCCGTGGTGCGCACGGTCAGCCACGCGTTCGATCCGCATGGCGGCCTGCGCCTGCTCAGCGGCAACCTGGGTCGCGCCTTGATCAAGACTTCGGCGGTCAAGCCCGAGTACCACTGCATCGAAGCGCCTGCGGTGGTGGTGGATGACCCGCGCGCACTCAACAAGCTGCATGCTGCGGGCGTGCTGCCGCAGGATTTCATCGCCGTGGTGCGTTACCAGGGACCACGCGCCAACGGCATGCCCGAACTGCATTCTCTGGCCCCACTGCTGGGCCTGCTGCAGAACCAGGGCCGCCGGGTGGCGCTGGTGACCGATGGCCGCATGTCAGGCGCATCGGGCAAGTTCCCCGCCGCGATCCACCTTACGCCCGAGGCAGCCCGCGGTGGCCCCCTGGGCAAGCTGCGTGAAGGCGACCTGCTTCGCCTGGATGCCCAGGCTGGCACCCTGCAGGCGCTGGTTGACGCCGGGGAATGGGCGTCACGCACGCATGCGCCCAGTACCGCGCTGCCCGGCCATGACCTGGGCCGCAACCTCTTCGCCTGGAACCGCAACCTGGTGACGCCGGCGGACCAGGGCGCGCTTTCGATTTCCTGCGGCCCTCCGTCGCCTTCGGGCCACTGGGAATACGATGCCGAATATGATCTGGGCTTCGATCCGGCCGCCGCCGATGCACCGCACAGTCAAAAAGACGCCTGACCCGTTGCCGATGGCTTGGCACACGCTGCCTGGCGGCCAGCATATTCCTGGACACCCCCTGCGATGACGATAGAACAGCGCCAACTGAAAGCAGAACAACTTCTGCGCGCCGCCGGCATCCTGCCCGTAGTCACCGTGCATACGCTGGACGAAGCACGCAGGGTCTCCCGGGCCCTGCTGGACGGCGGGCTGCCGGCAATCGAGCTCACCCTGCGCACGCCGGTGGCCATCGAAGCGCTGGCCATGCTGAAACGCGAGCTGCCGGGCATCGTGATCGGCGCGGGCACGGTGCTGAGCGTCGAACAGATGGAGCAGTCCATCGCCGCAGGTGCCGATTTCCTGGTGACACCGGGTACTCCAACAGAAATGGCGGACGCACTGGCCCAGGCGACGATTCCCGTTGTGCCCGGAGGCGCCACGCCAACCGAGTTCCTGGCGTTGATGGCGCGCGGTTTTCGCGTATGTAAATTGTTCCCGGCCAACGCGGTGGGCGGGCTGGCGATGTTGAAAGGCTTGGCAGGCCCGCTTGCCGAATTGAAAATCTGCCCAACTGGCGGCATCAGCGAGGACAACGCAGGCGAGTTCCTGTCGCAGCCGAACGTGGTCTGCGTCGGTGGTTCGTGGATGGTGCCGAAGCAATGGATCGAAGCAGGCGCCTGGGACAAAGTCACCGAGAGTTCGGCAAAAGCCGCAGCTATCGTCGCCAAGGCACGCGGCGGCTGATTCGCCACAGAACCTGTGGGAGCGCCCCTTGGCGCGAGCGCTTGCGTTTGGTCCAGCGAAAGATCCCAGAGAGCTCGCGCCCAGCGGGCGCTCCTACAGGGGCCCTATGCGCACTTGGGCGGGGAGCGTGTGGATTCGCAGCTCTTGGTCGGACCATTGGACTGGTTCGCCATTGACCGTAGCCTTTCCCGGGGCGGTCTGGTAGGGCCAAGGCAACACCAGCCCGCCCGCAGGCAGGTCCAGGCCTGATGCAACGTCGAGCTGCAGTACCCCATCCTCGCGCCGAAGCGCGTAACCCAGCTTTCCGCGCGGCGTGCGCAGGTCGCGGATGGCGATGCCTTCGTCCAGCCAATCAACGGGAATGCCCGCGGCCAGCACTATGCTGTCGTCGATCTCGCGCACGTAGGCAAACATGTCCAGCGCCGATCGCACAAAGTCTGACCCAACCCAGGCATGCGGCAAGTCGCCGAGGAAGAAGGGTTTGCGCGGCGTGCTTGACACCACTTCGCCCCACTGATTCCACGGCTGCGGCACGCGATCATTGAAGAAGTAGTCGACTGCTTCCCACGCGCGCTCGCGCCAGCCGAGCCGCACGAAGGCACCCACATTTCGCCACTCGTAGGGCGTGTAGTCCTTCCACTTGCGCTGGCCATCGCGGCGCTGCACGAATTCAGCCCAATAGCGCTCGAAAGTATTGATCAGCAGGTCCTGCGGCAACCTGCCCTGCTCCCCGCCAGGCGCCAGGGCGATGGTGGTTGAAGTGGGGTCGAAATCGCCCAGCTCCGCAGCGCCCGGCAGGAAATTGATGCCGTGCAGCTTTGCCGCTGCGCGCAGGGAGTCGTAGAGATCGTCGCGGAACTGGTCACGCGAAGCCGCCATGCGCTCGGCATCTTCGGTCTTGCCCAGCCACTGCGCGACTTCCACCGCATCCTTGTAGCCACGCAGCGACCAGAAATTGTCCCAATAGGAATGCATCGGCTTGGCCGAGTAGCCTTCATGGCTGATCGAAGCCGGCATCATCCCGTAGAAAGCCGGATTCACCGCGCGATTGGCTTCGTTGCGCTCGCTCAGCCGCAGCTGCTCCATGTACGTGTAGGCACCCAGCACGTGCGGCCACATCTTTCCCAGGAACGCCCTGTCACCGTCATAGCGATACAGCTCGGCGATACTGAAGATCAGCTCACCGTGGCTGTCGTTCTCCGGCACCGGATCGCTGCCGCGGTCGTCGACGCAGCAGGGAACCTTGCCGTTCTCGAACTGGTACGGCGCGTACCAGTCGACGTATTCGCGCACCACGTCCTCACGGCCCATGCGCAGCAGGCCTTCCGAGATCATGGCGCCGTCGCGAATCCAGCTGCGCGCATAGGAGCGGGTGCCAGGCTGCAGGCGTGGGCCGATGCGTGAGATCAGCATGTGTGCGGTGGCCGTGCGCAGGGTGTCGACCAGCGCCTGGCCCGGCTCCGGCACCTGCACCTGCACCAGATCCAGCCTACGCACCCAATCATTGGCCACCGCGTCCTGCAGGCCCTGCGGGTACCACTCACCCGTTTGCCCGGGATGCTGGTCGGTGCCCGGCCCTGCGGTGTCGCCGGTCATCGGAATGCGCAGGTCGACTTCATGATGCTCGCCCGGGCGCAGCCGCACCACGTAGCGCATGGCGCCCGAGGCGTGACGCTGCGGATCGTGCACCTGCATCCGCTCGGGCTGCTGTTCGGCGCCCAACAGGCGCGATACGGCCACGCCACTGTCCAGGGTACTGGCGAAGGCTGAGTCTGGCGCCTGCAGGGAGAACACGCGCGGCTTGCCGTCCACCGTCACCACGCCGTCTGCGAAGGAAAGCGCGTGTATCGGGCTGACGCCGCCGATGGTGTTGAGGAACTGGCTGGGTGGATTGACCTGCAGCGGGCGCACGGCCAGCGCCAGGGTGTAGTCGCGCGCTCGCTCGCTGGTGTTGGCCAGCCGATAGCGGGCCACCAGTTGCGAGCGCCCCGGCGTGCCCTCGACGAAGGCAGTGGT